>MNFJ01000137.1:14403-14855 GCA_001918155.1 Deltaproteobacteria bacterium 13_1_40CM_4_68_19 | reverse complement strand
CCTCCGTGCGCATCAGGTAGAACTCCTTGCCGCGGAACGGTCCGGCGAGCCCGACGAGGCGGGGCATCTGGGACCGCTCGAGGTCGCGGACTTCCACCTGCGGCGCGGCCTTGCCGATGTCGGATACCCGGATGATCGCCGTGGCCCCTCCGGCGGACGGATTCGGAGTCATGAGGGGCGGCGCAGGCTTCTCGGCGCGCGGCACCGTCTTCTCCATCGGCTCCTGGATGGCCAGGGCGGGACTGGTCACGGGTTGGGGCGGCAGGGTGGCCGGACGCGCCGCCTTCACCGCGCCCGGAGGAATCGTCGGGGGACGCGCGGATCCAACCGCAGGCGTCATGGTGGGCGCGTCCATCTTTCCCTGGATCCCGAGATCGTAGTCGCCGATCTCGACCAGGTCGCCTTCCTTGATCCGCGTGCGGCCGGTGATCTTCTCGCCGTTCACCCGGACG
>MNFJ01000137.1:6058-14294 GCA_001918155.1 Deltaproteobacteria bacterium 13_1_40CM_4_68_19 | reverse complement strand
TCGTCGCGAACCAGCTGGACGACGGTCTTTCGACCCTCGTCGTCCTCGATGATGAGCTTCATCACGCTCCTCGGATCCGGGCGGGGGCCTGCCGCCTCGGCCCCATCGTGAGCATCCTAAAGCAAATGGCAGCGTGGACGGAAGAAGCCACTCTTCCACAACCGGCGGCCGATCCTGCCGTTTTGCGCCCGGCCGCGCCCGAGGCGTTCGCCATCGGCGGTGTTCCGTGGGTGACAATCAGCCTGCTGCTCGCCGCCGTCTGCATCCTCTTCGCCGCGGCAGGGTGGCGATCCGGCGTCGCACTTCCTTCGCTGCTGCTGTACGGCGCCAAGGCGACCCCGCTGATCCTCGACCGGGGAGAGACGTGGCGCCTGTTCGCCGCGAATCTGCTGCACAAGGATCCGCTGCATCTCGCCTTCAATGCTTTCGCGCTCTGGAACGTCGGCGGCGCTCTCGAGCGCGCGGTGCGGCCCGCCGATTACCTGGCGCTGCTCATCTTCACCGCCTTGGGGACGACGCTGGTCTCCGCCATCGGCGCGGACTCGATCTCCCTCGGCGCGTCCGGAATGGCGTTCGGCGTGTTCGGCGCCTCCGCCACCTTCGGCTGGCGGCGCGGCGTCCGCGGAACGCTGCGATCCTACTTCGGCCTGCGGATCGTGCCTTGACTCCTGGCGCTCTTCGCCGCGGGCCTGGGATCCGCGTGCGTGGACAACTGGGGCCATGGCGGAGGGCTGCTCACCGGCGCGCTTTTCGGCTGCTTCCTGAGCCCGCGGCGCTGGCCGGGTGAAGCGGCGGCCAGCAGACTGGCGGCGGCGGCCGGCGCGCTCATCGGTACCCTCTCGCTCGGCGTGGTGGCCGCGCCGGCGCTTCCCGCGCTCGGCCAGTTCCGGCAGGGCCCCGCCGCGCTCGAGCTGAAGATGCCGCTCGGATGGAGGCGCGCAGCCAACTCGCCCAGCTCCTTCTCGTACTCCAACGGCCTGACCGGCGCCTTCCGCAGCTCGGCCACGCTGATCCAGGAGGGCCCTTGCCGCGGGCATCTCTGCACTTGCGAGCGGCTGGTGCGCGGTGCGCTGGAGAGCGACCTCTGGCGGCTCGCGGACATCGGCCGGTTCAAGCGGGTGCAACTGGGCGAGGCATCGCCGGTGCGCGGCGCCGCCCGAGCCGCGCGCGTCGACGGCTTGATCGACGGCGAGGACGGACAGGCGAAAGTGAGCGCGGCCTGCATTTCGCGCGATCCCGCGCCCGTCACTCTCGTCGTGCTCCAGCCGCCCGGCGGGAGCTCGACGCTGATCGAGCGGATGGCGGCGACGGTCTCCTGGCCCGGCAAACGCTAGCCGCTGCCGCACGAAGTGCGGCTTTGCGGCTATGTTTGCAGGCTGTACAGTTTGACGCGGCCTCCATCGCGCTTGCCGGTCGACACCATGCGTGTTACGGCCGCGTGACGCGATGGCGCGCATCGAGAAGAACGTCGTCGAATCGCAGTCCGCCACCGACTGGGGAGACACGCTGCCGGCCTTCGTGCGCGAAGTCTCCTGGCTGCGCTGCCTCGGCCCGCTGAGCGCGGAGCGGCGGTTGACCATCGGTTTCTGCGTGCTCGCGGCGCTCCTCTACCTGCCCTGGCTGGGAGCGACCGGATTCTGGGACCCATGGGAACCGCATTACGGTGAAGTCGCGCGCGAGATGATCGCCCGCGGCGATTACCTCCACCCTTGGTGGGAGTCGACCTGGTTCTTCTCCAAGCCCGCGCTCGATCTCTGGCTGATGGCGGCCGGGATGCTGGCCGTCAACACGAACGGTCCCGATCGCTGGACCGGCGTGTTCACCGAGTGGGGGGCGCGGTTGCCGTATACCGTGATCACCGCGATGGGGGCGGTGCTGCTCTTCATCATGGCGAATCGGCTGCTGAGCCGCCGCAGCGCCGTGATCGGCACCGTTGCCATCCTCACCAGCCCGCTCTTCGTATTCCTCGCGCGCCAGGCCGTGCCGGACCCGGTCTTCGTCGGGTTGCTCGAAGCCGCCCTGGCCTGCTTGATGATCGTGATGCTCGAGGACGGCGAGGAGCAGCCCTCGCCCGGCGGACCAGTGGCGCGCGACGGCTGGGCGGCGGCGTTCTACTGCTTCGTGGGCTTCGCCACGCTCTCCAAGGGCCTCCTCGGCTTCGCGCTCCCGGGAGCAGCGGCGCTGCTCTACTGCATCGTCACCGGCGAGTGGCATCGGCTCCGCCGCCTGCACCTCGCCGCCGGGGCACTGATCGTCCTCGTCATCTGCGCCCCCTGGTACGGCACGATGTTCGCGTTCGATGGCCGCGACGACGAGGGCAAGACGTTCTTCGAGCGCTTCATCGTCCACGATCATTTCAAACGGCTGGCGTTCGGCGTCCACACCACCACGCCGGGCGGCACGTTCACCTACTTCGTCGAGCAGATCGGCTTCGATTGCTTCCCCTGGGTCTTCGCCTTCCCGGGCGCCGCGACCGTGCTCGCGCGCGTGCGCGTCCGCCCGCAGACGCCGCGCGAGCGCGCGATGCTCTTCCTGCTCTTCTGGTTCCTGATCGGGTTCGCCGTCTTCGCCTTCTCCGCCACCAAATTCCATCATTACGCCCTGCCGGTGCTCGCGCCGCTGCTCTTCTTCTGCGCCCTGTGGCTCGAGCGACTCCTTGCGGAAGGGTTGCGCTCCAACGCCGGCTCCGTCTTCGCCGGCGGGCTCCTCTACGCGCTGGTCGCGCACGATCTGGCGATGACGCCCAAGCACCTCACCGACATGTTCGTCTACAACTACGATCGCCCCTACCCGGACAAGGAGACCGACCCGCGCCAGATCTTCACCGTGATGTTCTACGCCGGCGCTGCGGTCGCCCTCTCGCCCTGGCTGTTCGATCGCATCGCCCAGCTCTGGCGGCTGCTGCGCGGGCTGCGATCTCGCGAGCGCCGCGCGGCGCTGCGCGCGGCCTTCCGGGAGCGCATGCAGGGAGCTCCGCTGACCGCCGCCGAAGCGCCGCAGGACCGCAACGTCGCGGTGTGGTCGCTGATCTCGGTGGCGCTCGCCTTCGCCGTCTTCTGCGGCTGGTTCCACTGGCGCAGGCTTTCGCCGCACTGGACGCAGCGCGACCTGTTCTGGGAGTACTACCACCAGGGCACGCCCGACGAGCCCATCGGCGCATATCTGATGAACTGGCGCGGCGAGACGTTCTACTCCAAGAACACCGTCCGGCAGGTGGGTCGGGCCGCCCCCGCGGCCACGCTGCAGGACTTCCTGAATGGGCCCGGCGCCCGCAAGTGGATGCTGGTCGAGCAGGCCCGGCTCGGAGCGCTGCGCGGGGCGCTCGGCGGCAACGCGCGTCTGCGCGTCGTCGAATCGCGCAACAACAAGTTCGCGCTGACCCTGTTGGAGAAGGCCGAGGAGAAGCAGCCCATGCCCGGGCCGCTGAAGGAGCCGGAGAAGCCGGGCCAGTTCGGCGCGCCTCCGTAGACGCGATGCCTGCCATCCTCCTCGTCGACGACGAGCCCGCCATCCGCGAGAGTCTCGCCTTCGCCCTCCGGCGCGACGGGTTCGAGGTTTCGCAGGCGGCCACGCTCCGGGAGGCGCGCGCTCTCGCCGGCGAAGTCGATCTGCTCATCCTCGATCTGGTGCTGCCCGACGGGAACGGGCTCGATTTCCTCCGTTCGCTGCGCGCGCGCAGCGACGTCCCGGTGATCGTCCTCACCAGCCGCGACGAGGAGACGGACCGGGTGGTCGGCCTGGAGATCGGCGCCGACGACTACGTGCTCAAGCCTTTCTCGCCGCGCGAGGTCGCGGCGAGGGTCCGGGCGGTCTTGCGGCGGGCGGCGAAGGGCGGACAGCCGGAGGAGAAGCCGCTCCGCGCCGGCGAGCTCTCGCTGGATGCGCGCACCCGCAAGGCGGCCGTTGGCGAGCACGACCTCGCGCTCTCGCGCACGGAGTTCAACCTGCTGGCGCTCTTCCTGCGCAGCCCGGGCAGGGTCTTCGAGCGCAGCCAGATCCTCGACGCTGTCTGGGGCAGCGACGTGGTCGTTGGCGATCGCACCGTCGACGTGCACGTCAAGGCGCTGCGCCGCAAGCTGGACGACGCCGGCGGCGATTCCCGCGTGCTGGAGACGGTACGCGGGGTAGGGTACCGTCTCAGGGATGGGTAGGAAGGAGCTGCTGCTCGCGCTCGCGCTGCTGTTCCTCCTCGGCGTGGGCGCCACCGCCGCGCGCCTGCTGGAGGCGCGGCGCACCGGTCTGTCGCTGCGACTTCAAGTTTTCATCCCCCTGGCCGCGACCACGCTGCTGCTCTCCGCCATGTTCGCGGGGATCGTCATCGACCGGTTCACCGCGCGCGCTTCGCTCTTCGCCACCCGCGCCGCCGAGGACGAGGCCCGCGCCATCGCCGAGCTGGCCGGGCGCACCCCGCGGGATTCGCTGGGCCCCATCCTGCAGGCGTTCACCCGCAGCGCCATCGACACGGACGTGGCGCTGCTCGACAGCCAGGGGCGTGTGGTGCTCGAGTCCGGCGAGGCCCATCCAGATGTCGCCCGCGTCTCCGCCGAGGCGCCGGTCGCGACCGGGGGGAGGGTGCGTGTCCGCAAGGCGACGTTCGGGATGGTGCAGCTGATGAGCGACGTGGCCCCCAAGGTGGCCCTGCTGGCGCTGATGTTCGCCGTCGCCTCGGCCGCGCTGGCGATGCTGATCGGAGGCGCGGTCGCCGGCCCCATCGAGCGGCTAACGCGCGCAGCGGAGCGCGTCGCGGCCGGAGAGCGACAGGCGCCGCTGCCCGAGCCGCGAGGGCGCGAAGTGCGCGCGCTCACGCACGCGCTGGAGTCGATGCGGCGGGAGCTGGAAGAGCGCCACGCGCTGGAGAACTTCGTCGCCGACGTGTCGCACGAGCTGAAGAATCCGGTGGCCGCCATTCGCGCCTCCGCCGAGGTGCTCACCGAAGGCGCGGCCGACGAGCCGGAGACCGCACGGCGCTTCGCCCTGCGGATCCGGGAGGGCGCCGACAAGCTGCAGCAGCTCACGCAGGACCTGCTCTCGCTGGCGCGGCTGGAGGCGCGCGGCATCGAGCCGAAGGACGAGCCGGTCGACCTGTGCGCGATCGCGCGGGAGGTCGTGGACGCGCAGGCGCCGACCGCCGCCGCCCGGCACGTGCGCGTGGAGCTGAAGGCGAGCGGGTCTTCGCGGGTGCGGGGCGACCCGGTCTGGCTGCGCCGGGCGCTGGAGAACCTGGTCGGGAATGCCGTGCAGCATTCGCCCGACGGGGAGCGCGTCGAGCTGGAGATCAGCGGGGGGGCGCAGTGCGTCGCGCAGGTCCGCGATCACGGTCCGGGCGTCGATCCGGCGATCAGGGAACGGCTGTTCGAGCGGTTCGCCACTACCCGCCACGGCGACGGCGGCACCGGGCTCGGGCTGGCGATCGTTCGCGCCGTGGCGGAGCTGCACGGGGGCCGCGCGGAGCTGCGGGAGACGGGTCCGCGCGGATCGGTGTTCTCGCTCTCGCTGCCTCGAGCGTAACCGCGGAAGCGCTTACCGCCTCCTCCGCCTCTTCTTCTTGTCCCCCTGCATGTACTTGTAATCCGGCTTCGGCGGCGCCGGCGGCGCGTCGGGCGCCGAGTAGTGCAGCCGTTCGTCCGCGACTGCCGCGAGCGCTGCCGGGTCCAGCTGCGTCAGTCCCAACGCGCGCGCCGCCTCGACGGCGCGCAGCGAGCGCCCACCCGCCCAGATCTGCTTCAAAACCGGACGCGGCGTGGTCCACCAGGAAGCGCCGAAGCTCTGCTCCAGTTGCGCGGCCAGGACCGCGGCAACCAGTGGCGTCACGCTGCGCATGGAGCTCTCCGCCTCCAGCGCCCAGCGGCCCGCGTCGTCATCGGAGAGCACGACGAAGAGCGCGCGCTGGAGCAGGCCGCGATAGAGCGCCGCCTGCGCCTCTGGCGTGCCCGGGCCCTCGCGGCGCCGGATCTCGAACAGGACCAACGCCGCCGCGCGCCGCGCAGCGAGCAGCCGGCGCGTCGCTTCGGTGTGCACCATGTCGTCGAGCGGCTCGCCCCGCAGCTGCGTCGTGGCGCGCAACCATTCGGGGTGCCCGGCGAGCGACTCGAACAGGAGCGCCACCGCTTCTGCGGCGCAGCCGTCGCCCAGCTGCGCCAGCTCCCAGCGCGGCACGTCGATCAGCGTGCCGCCGACGGCGCGCGCGCCTTCGTGCAGGGTCGCGCGCTGCTCCTCGAAACCGCCCGCGGGCCGCAGGGAGAGGCGGACGTCGGCGGGCGGATCGACGAGCAGCGCCAGCGGCCGCGCGCCTTTGGAGGGCGACGGCTCCGCATCGACTCGCAGTCCGGGCGGCGGCGGCGCTCCCACCAGCGCGAGGACGTCGCGCACGGTCGGCCAGGCCTTGCCGGGCGTGAACTGCGGGTCGGCCAACGCCGTTCGCGCCAGCCGCGGCAGGTCGGCGCGGCGCAGTCGATCGGCCGTGATGCCGAGGTTCCGCACGGATGCGGTCGAAACGGCGCGCGCTCCCACCCGCTCGGTCGCGTCCAGCGTCGACTCGGCGAGTCTTGCCAGATCTGCGAGCGGGATCCCGTACGCGCGCTCCTGGACCGCCGCCCAGCTTTGCAACCCGAGCGCGGCGATCGCCTTGTCCACCGCCGCATCGCGGGCGATGGCGAGGGGCGCGAGCGTTTGCGCCACCTTCGCTTCCGCTTGCGCCAGCGCGGCGCGCTTCTGCGCTTTGGGCTCGTCCCTGAGCAGCCGGTCGAGATCGCGTTCGCCCAGGGTGGCCCGGGTCTCTCCCGGCGCCGGGAACGCGAGCTGCGAACGCGCGCGCTCCAGCGCATCGATCTCCGCTCCGGCTTCGCGGGACACCGCCAGCGTCGCCAGCTGCTGTGAGAGCAGGCCCAGCGCGACGGCATCGGAGCCGGAGCTGCGCGCGGCTGCGGCGCTGACGGTGTCGATCGATTCCCGTTGCAGGAGCCGCGGGTGCTCCGCCAGCGCGCTCGCCGGCAGCGGGCCCGACCCGGTAGTCCAGCGCGTCCAGAGGAGGTCGCCCTCGGCGCGAAGCAACGCACGAGTCTCCTCGGAGAGCTGTGCCGCGGTAGCGGACGCGTCCGAGCCCGAAGCCCGCGGAGAAGGACCGTTCGGCGGCGGCCTTCGCCCGGCGGGCGCTCGGCTCGCGTGACCGCAGCCGAGGGCGAGCATGAGAACGATGAGGACCGGCACCCGTGTTCACTCGCATCGAACCGGCGCTCCGGCAAGCGAATTGCGTTATGTAGCAGCCGTGCCCGCAACCTCCGACATTGCCCGCGCCCGCTCGGCGCTCGCGCGCAAGCTGCGCGATGGCCTCGAGCAACGCGGTTATCTGGAGGTCGAGACGCCCATCGCGGTGCCGTTCGCCGGCCAGGAGCCGCACCTGCGACCCTTCGAGACCACCTTCACGCCCGATCCGCCGATCGCGCCGACGGGCGTGGAGGGCGCGCGCCGGCTGCACCTGCATACGAGCCCGGAGTACGCGATGAAGCGCCTCTTGGCACGACCGGGCTTCTCGCGCTGCTACCAGCTCGTCCGCGTGTTCCGCGACGGCGAGCTTTCGCGCACGCACAATCCCGAGTTCACGCTGTTCGAGCTGTACGCCGCGCCCGGCAGCGCGCACACGATCATGGCCGACCTCGAGCAGCTGCTGTCCGGTTGCGCCACCGAGGTCCCCGCACGCAGGGGTCATGGGCGAGGATCGGGGACCATCTCGCTGCGTCCTCCTTTCGAGCGCCTCACCTGCCGCGAGGCGTTCTCGCGCTACGCGGGCTTCGATCCGATCGCCCTCGACGCGGGCGCGTTCACGCAAGCGGCTCGCGCCTGCGGCGTGCGTCCGGCGCCCGGCGCGTCGTGGGACGATCTCTTCACCCAGGTGCTGCTGGAGAAGATCGAGCCGGCGCTCGGCATCGACCGGCCCACGTATCTCACGGAGTATCCGGCGTCGCAGGCGGCGCTGGCGCGGCTCAAGCCTTCCGATCCGCGCGTCGCCGAGCGGTTCGAGCTGTACGCCGGGGGCCTCGAGCTGGCGAACGGGTTTTCGGAGCTGTGCGATTCGCGCGAGCAGCGCGAGCGGCTGCGCGAGGAGCAGGAGCTGCGCCGGCGGCTCGGGCGGGAGGTCTTTCCCCTCGACGAGAAGTTCCTCTCCGCGCTCGACGGCATCGGCGAGGCGGGAGGGGTTGCCGTCGGGTTCGACCGGCTGCTGATGCTGCTGACGGGCGCG
>MNFJ01000137.1:0-5852 GCA_001918155.1 Deltaproteobacteria bacterium 13_1_40CM_4_68_19 | reverse complement strand
GCCGAGCTGGACCGCAACCGGTCGTACGTCTTCGTCTCGAACCACACCTCGTATCTGGACGTCCCCGCCATCATCTCCGTCGCCGACCACCCGCTGCGCTTCATCGCCAAGCAGGAGCTGACGTACATCCCGCTCTTCGGCTGGGCAGCGCGGCGCGTGGGCCATGTCTTCATCGACCGCAAGGACCGGCGCGGCGCGACCAAGGCCATCCGCGACCGGTTCGCCCGTGGCTTGCGCGGCGCATCGCTGTTCTTCTTCGCCGAAGGCACCCGCGCGGTCGGCGACGAGCTGCTACCGTTCAAGAAAGGAGCAGCGGTAGCGGCCCTGGAGACCGGCCTCGAGTGCGTGCCCATCGCGGTCGCCGGCGCGCGCGCCGTGCTGAAGCCGAAGGGCTTCGCGCTCTTCCGCCCTGGCCCCGTCGCGGTGGTGTTCGGAGCTCCCATTCCGGCCAGAGGCTACGCCCTCGATCGCCGCGATCAGCTCGTCGCCGCCCAGCGCAGCGCGGTCGAGAACGCCCTGCAGAGCGCGCGAGGGCTGCTCTCATCGGTCACAGCGCCCGCAGGATGAGGCATTTGAGATAGCGCGTCTCCGGCACCCCGAGCAGCGTCGGGTGGTCCTTCGCCGCCCCACGCCGCTCGATCACCTGCACGCTGCGTCTCGCGTCCGACGCCGCCTGCAGGACCGTGCGTTCGAACATGGCTTCGTCGATATGGAACGAGCAGCTGTTCGTCACCAGCACGCCGCCGGGGGAGAGCAGATGGAAGGCGCGCAGGTTGATCTCCTTGTACCCGCGCAGGGCCGCATCGATGGATGTTTTCGTCTTCGCGAACGCGGGAGGATCGAGGACGATGGTGTCGTAGCGCTCGCCAGCTTCGCTCTCGGCGCGCAGCAGATCGAACGCGTTCGCCACCTTGAACTCGACGTTGTGCGCCCCGTTGCGCGCAGCCGCTTCCCGCCCCTGCGCCGCGGCCTGGTCGCTGATGTCCACGGCGATGACCTGCGCCGCGCGGGGGGCCAGCTGCAGCGCGAAGGCGCCGCCGTAGGTGAAGCAGTCCAGCGCGAGGCCGCGCGCGTAGCGTCCGGCTTCGATGCGATTTTCAGCCTGATCGAGAAATGCGCCGGTCTTCTGCCCCGCCAGGAGGTCGGCGACGAGCTTCACCTCGCCCTCGAGGAACTCGACCGGGCCGGGGTCGCCGCCGCGCAGCATTCCCTTGCGCTGTTCGAGACCTTCGTGCGCCCGGACCCGCACGTCGTTGCGCTCGACGATCGCGCGCGGGGCGAGCAGCCGCTGCAGCAGGTCGGCGAACAGGTCCCGGCGGGCGTCGGTGGCCTCGATCAACGTCTGCAGCGTCATGCAGTCCGCATAGCGATCGACGATCAGCCCGGGCAGCAGATCCGCCTCGCCGTGGACCAGCCGGGCAGCGCCCCGGCGCTCGGGATCCGGGCGGACGATCTCGCGAAGCGAGATCGCCTGCGCGAGGCGGCGGACGAAGAACTCCTCGTCGATGGGTTCGTCCTCCCGCGTGAGCAGGCGGACGGCGATCTGGCTCGTCGATCCGTAGAACGCCTTGCCCGTGAACCAGCCGCGCTCGTCAGCGAGCCGCACCACTTCGCCCCCGCCCAGCGTCGAGGGGGCGGCGACGTCCGAGCGGTAGATCCAGACGTGTCCCTGCGCGAGTCGATCCACGGCGCGCTTCGAGAGCACGACGGTCCGCTCATCGGACGTCCCCGCGGCGACGCTCCCGAGAACGGGCGGCGGCCGCTCCACTCGCCGCGGCGCCGACGCACGTGGCCGGAGGTCCCGCACCGCGCGGGATCCCTGCTTGAGGCGCTCGAGGCGGCGCGCTTCCTTCGGTGAGCGGGGCGGATCGGACAAAAATGTCTCCTTGGAGGGCTGGGCACTCTACACGTGTTTCGCCGAACGCACCCACGCGACTGGACGAGATCAGCTATCGTCTGGCTAGCCGCGCCGGCCGAAGGCCGGTTAGCGGCTACGCTTGAGCGCAAACACCCGCAGGCCGGTTATGAAATGTGTTCTAGGCCCGAGGGGCCGGATGGAGAGCGAACATGGCAGGCGCAGGCAAGCTGGCAATCCTCGTCGGTGGCGGACCCGCTCCCGGCATCAACAGCGTCATCGGCGCCGCTACCATCCGGGCCGTTCTCGAGGGCGTGGAGGTGATCGGGATCCGCGATGGGTTCGACCGGATCATGCACGGGGCGCCCGATGCCGTGATCCCTCTCACCATCGATAAAGTGAGCCGCCTCCACTTCCGCGGAGGTTCGCTCCTGGGCATCTCCCGGGCCAATCCGACCAAGGACAAGCGATTCCTGGTGGCGGCGCGCGATGCCCTGGCCGATCTCGGCGTCGGGATGTTGATCACCATCGGCGGCGACGACACCGCCTTCTCGTCGATGAAGCTTTCCGAGGTGGCGGAGGGGCGGCTGCGCGTCGCGCACGTGCCGAAGACCATCGACAACGACCTCGACCTGCCGCCGCACATCGACACCTTCGGCTTCCAGACCGCGCGGCACCTGGGCGTCGAGCTCGTGAAAAATCTCATGGTGGACGCCTACACCACCTCGCGCTGGTACATCGTCGTCGCCATGGGCCGCAAGGCGGGCCACCTCGCGCTGGGCATCGGGAAGTCGGTGGGCGCGACGCTCACGCTGATCAGCGAGGAGTTCGGCGAAGGCGTTCCGCTGCGGCTCTTCGTCGATACGCTGGCGATGGCCGTGGTCAAGCGGCTGGCGATGGGCCGGCGCGATGGCGTGGCGGTGGTCGCGGAAGGTCTGGTGCTCAGCGTCGATCCCAAGGACCTCTCCGGGTTGGACGAGGTCGAGCGCGACGAGCACGGGCACGTCCGGCTGGCGGAAGTCGACATCGGCGAGATCCTCAAGCACCAGGTCTCCGCGCGCCTCGCCTCGCTGGGCATCAAGGCTACGCTGGTATCGAAGAACATCGGCTACGAGCTGCGCTGCGCGGATCCCATCCCCTACGACATGGAGTACACGCGCGATCTCGGCTATTGCGCCACGAAGTACCTGCTCTCCGGCGGAGACAAGGCGATGGTCTCGGTGCAGGGAGGCCACTTTGTCCCGGTGCCCTTCACGGAGCTGCTGGATCCGAAGACCGGCCGCGCCCGGGTGCGCCTGGTGGACATCCACTCGGACCGCTACGCCATCGCGCGGCGGTACATGATCCGGCTGCGCCGGGACGACTTCGACGACGCGGCGCTGGTGGGGAAGATCGCCGCGACGATCAAGATGAGCCCGGAGGAACTGCGCAGGCAGTTCGAGTACCTGGTGGAGAAGGAGCCGCCGCCGCTGAAGCTGGCGACTTAAACGCGGTCGAGCGCCTGCACCAGGTCGTCGACGAGGTCCTGGCCGTTCTCGATCCCGACGGAGAGGCGGAGGAAGCCGTCGTCGATCCCGAGCTTGCGGCGGGTCTCCGGCGGCACCGAAGCGTGGGTCATGATCGCCGGGTGCTCGATCAGGCTCTCCACGCCGCCCAGGGACTCGGCGACGGCGAACAGCCGCAACGCCTTGAGGAACGTTCGCGCCGCGGGAAGCCCGCCCTTGACCACGCAGGTGAGCATTCCGCCGAACCCCGTCATCTGCTTGCGCGCCAGCGCGTGCTGCGGGTGCTCGGCGAGACCTGGCCAGGTGACGCGCTCCACCTTCGCGTGGCGCTTGAGGGCTTCCGCCACGAGGCGCGCGTTCCGGTCGTGCCGCTCCATGCGCACGTGCAGGGTCTTCAGCCCGCGCAGGACGAGGAACGAGTCGAGCGGGCCGGGCACGGCCCCGACCGCGTTCTGCAGGAACGCGAGCTTCTCGTGCAGGTCGTCACGTCGCAGCACGAGCGCGCCGGCGACCACGTCACTGTGGCCGTTCAGGTACTTGGTCATCGAGTGTGCGACGACGTCGAACCCCAGCTCCAGGGGCCGCTGGAAGAACGGGGTGGCGAACGTGTTGTCGCAGACGGAGATCACCGCGCGCTTGCGGGAGATCTCCGCGAGCGCCGCCAGATCGCAGATCTTCAGCATGGGGTTGGTTGGCGTTTCCACCCAGAGCAGCTTCGTGTTCGGGCGGAACGCGGCCTCCACTGCGCGCAGGTCGGCGACGTCGACGTACGTCTGCTCGATGCCCAGCCGCTTGAACACCTTGTCCGCGAGGCGGAAGGTCCCTCCGTACAGGTCGTCGCTGAGCACCACGTGATCGCCCGAGGAGAGCAGGTGCAGCACCGCGTCCGTCGCCGCCAGCCCGCTGGCGAAGGCGAGAGCGTGCTTCCCGCTCTCCAGCGCGGCGAGGCAGCCCTGGAGCGCGTCGCGCGTCGGATTGCGAGTGCGCGAGTACTCGAAGCCCTTGTGCTCGCCGGGGCCGGACTGCGCGTACGTGGACGTCAGATAAACTGGCGTCATCACGGCGCCCGTGGTCGGATCGGGCTGCTGACCGGCGTGGATGGCCTTGGTCTCGAAGTGGTCGCTGTCGCGGGTGCTCATGTGGCGCCCTGCATAGCACGCTCGCGCAGAGGGGAGACAAGATGTCCGAATCCTCGCCCGACCCGGAATGGTCGCCCGGCCGCGCTCGTCCTCACGCTCGCCACGCTGGTGGTGCCGCTGGCCATCGCGCTCGCGGCGCTGCTCTTGCGATAGGCGCGCCGCCCACGGCCCCGTCGCCGTCCACGCTCACGACCTCTCGAACGCGGAGGACGAACGATTTCGTCATGCCCGGGACGGTAGCACACGCTAAGCTGCGCGGAACGTGCGCTGGATCGCCACCACCGTCTGCGCCGCCTGCGGCGCCGCGCTGCTGGTCGCCGCGCGCGTGCTCGACGGTCGCTGGTTCGAGCGCCACGTCCTCTTGCCCTGGTACTACCCGTGGGCGCCCGCGTGGGTGTCTGATACGCGTATCGCGGCGGCGGTGTGCGGTCTCGTACTGCTCGCTTTGGCGTGGCCGCTCGGTCGCGGTGTGGCGCGATCGAGCCTTGCCGGGTGGCTCCGCATCTCGCTCGCCGTTGTGCTTGCGCTCGCCACCTCCGAGGTGGTGCTCCGCCTGAAGGAGCACGGGACTGCCTATTGGAGGTCGCTCAAACTCGAGTTCCGATTCGGCCGTGAAGATCCGCGATTCGGCTGGGTGCTGCTGCCCTCTCGGACGACTGTCCTCGGTCCGAATGAGAGGCGCATCGCGTACGCGATCGACGCGTGGGGCGACCGCGCCGCGAGCGACGCCGGCGCACCCGATCCGGAGCTGCCGTCGCTCGTCGTTTCCGGCGAGTCGATCGCGGTCGGCCACGGGGTGCCGTACGAGCAGACGTTCGCGGCGCAGATGGGAAAGGACCTGGGCCTTCAAGTCGTGAACGTAGCGTGCGGCGGGTACGGATCCGATCAAGCGTACCTGCGTCTCGAGGACGCGCTCGAGCGGCTCAAGCGGCCCGTGCTGACCGTCACGACCTTCGTCCCCGTCATGTTGTCGCGCAACGTACAGGACTACCGGGGTCGCCTCGTGCTTCGCGACGGAGCGCTGGCGCTGGTCCCGCCGGCGCGCAGGTTCCTCGCGGCATTGCGCCTGCGCGACCTGTTCGTGAACGAGCTGCCGTACATGAGCGAGGCGGACCTGCGCGAGTCGATGCAACTGACGGCAGCGGTCCTGCGCGAAACGGCGCGCACCGCGCGCGCCCACGGCGCCGAGCCCCTCTTCGTCATCTTTTCCATCGGGGCCGAGCGGGCGCTCGACGGCCATGCGGAAGCCTCCATCGTCAGCGCGCTGTTCGTCGAGCAGAACCTGCCGTTCGCGATCATCGACGTCCATCCGGCGGAGCTGATCGTGGGCGACGGACATCCCGGGCCGGAAGC
>MNFJ01000012.1 GCA_001918155.1 Deltaproteobacteria bacterium 13_1_40CM_4_68_19 | reverse complement strand
GCACGTCGGTCGCGCCGGGGATCGCGCGGATCTTCTTCAACAGCTCACGGGCGACCGCATAGCTCGCCTCCACGTCGGGACCATCGATCTGCACGTCGATGGGAGCGCTGAGGCCGAAGTTGAGCACCTGCGAGACGATGTCCGCCGGCTGGAAGTAAAGCACCGCGCCGGGAAACTCGTCGGGCAGCTCGCGCCGGATCCGATCCATGTACTTCTCGGTGGGACCGTGCTTCGGCTTCAGCGCCACGAGGATGTCGGCGTCCTGGCTGCCCGTGTTGTCGGTCTGGACGAACGCCAGGTTGTAGGAGATCGGCATTCCGATGTTCGAGTTGATCGTCTCCAACTCGGCGGCGGGAACGATGTCCTGGATCCGCTGCTCGAGGCGCGCCACCTGGCGCTCCGTCTCCTCGAGCCGCGTCCCGATCGGCGCGCGATAGTGCAGCCGCATCTGGCCCGCGTCCACCGCGGGGAAGAAGTCGAGTCCCACCACGAAGGGAAGGAAGGCGGTGCACACGAGCACCAGGCTTCCGCAGATCAGCACCAGCGCGCGATGATGCAGGACGGCGCCGAGGGTGCGCGCGTAAGCCTCCTGGAACCGCGCGAACGCCCGGTCGCGCCAACGATTGAACCGCACCGCGAAGCCCTCGCCGCCGGCATGCAGCTCTTCCTTCTCCATCAGGATGCGGGCGAGCGTGGGGACCAGCGTGCGGGAGAGCAGGTACGACGCGAGCATCGAGATGACCACGCCGAGCGCCAGGGCCGTGAAGAGGAACTGGGCCGGTCCCTCCAGCAGCACCACCGGGAAGAAGACCACGCAGATGGTGAGCGTCGCCGCCAGCGCGGGCACCGCGATCTGCTGCGCGCCGTCGAGGATCGCGACCGTGATGGGCTTTCCCAGGTGGCGGTTGCGGTGGATGTTCTCCACCTCGACGGTCGCGTCGTCCACCAGCATCCCGATGGCGAGCGCGAGGCCGCCCATGGTCATGAGGTTCAGCGTGTGGCCAAAGAGGAAGAGGCCGACGAGCCCGACGAGGATGGCGAGCGGAATGCTCGTCATCACCATCACGGCGCCGCGCCAGCTGCCGAGGAAGAACAGGATCATCAACGAGACGAGGACCGACGCAAGCGCGGCCTCGTGCAGCACGTTCTGGATGGCAGCGCGGACGAAGACCGACTGGTCGAAATCGATCTTCAGCTCCATCCCCTGCGGCGCGGCGGCTGCGATGATGGGGAGCTGCGCGCGGGCGCCATCCACCACCGCGAGCGTGGACGCGTCGGCCTTCTTGAGAATCGCGAGATAGGTGGCGCGGCGGCCGTTGAGGCGGACCACGTTCTCCTGCACCGCGTACCCGTCCCGTACACGGGCGACGTCGCCGAGGAGCACCGTCGCCCCTTCGACGGCCTTGATGGGCATCTCGTTGAAGCCCTGGACCGTGTCCGGGCTGGAGTTGAGCTGGACGTCGTACTTGGTCCCGCCGATCTGCGCCGAGCCCGCCGGCACCAGCACGTTGCTCTGCAGCACCGCCTGCACCACGTCGTTCGGCGACAGGCCCTTTGCCATCACCCGGGCAGGGTCGATGTCCACCATGATCTGGCGGAGCTTGCCGCCGAACGGCGCCGGGGTGGCCAGCCCGGGGATGGTGAACAGCCGCAGCCGGATGAAGTTGAGCCCGTAATCGAAGAGCTCCTGCTCGGACAGCGTCTTCGACCCGATGGTCATCTGCGCCACCGGGACGTTGGAGGCGTTGTAGCGGATGATGCTCGGCGGCGTGATGCCGGGCGGCATGATGCGGCTCGCCGTCAGCGACACCGAGACGATCTGCGCGATGGCCCCGCCGATGTCGCTCCCCGGCTCGAAATAGACCTTGAGGATGCCGAGGCTGTTCATCGACTGCGAGTCGATGCGGGTGATCCCGCTGACGGTGGTGGACATCGCCCGCTCGCTGATGAAGACGACGCGGCGCTCCATGTCCTCCGTGGACAGACCGGGGTAGTTCCAGACCACGATCACGACCGGGATGTCGATCGCAGGCAGGATGTCCGTCTTCATCCGGCTCGCCGAGAGCACGCCGAAGATGCCGATCAGCGCGCAAAGCACTGCGATCGTGTACGGACGCCGGAGAGCGAGACGGACGATCCACATGGGTTCTTGCTTTCGAGGCCCGAGCGGCCGGTCGACGTGCGCAATCGGATAACGCCCGGGCGTCCGGAAGGAAAGGCCGACCCGGGCGAAACGTCCGCGCATGCATCCGCAGGCGCTGGCGAACGGTCGCCCGCCGGCTCGAACGCGGCTGTTTTTGAAGAACCGGCCTCCGTCAAAGGTCGATGGTGCGCCCGATTCCGCGCTCCCGGGCCCGCCGCACCACCAGCGCCGCCGCCGCGGCGTCCTCCGCGGCGACCCCCACCGACTTGTAGACCGTGATCTGCTCCCTGGACGTTCGGCCCACCCGGGTCCCCGAGAGCAGCTCGCCGAGCTCCACCGCCCTGGCCGGCGCGAGGCCGCGCAGCTCGTTGGCTCCCGCCGGCGGGGCCGCGAATGCGGAAGCACGCGACTCCACAGCGACCAGCGCGCCCGCCGTGCCATCCAGCTCCTGCCCCTGCGGGTTGAGGCCGATCGAGTTCAGGTGAGTTCCGGGACGCACCCACGCCATCCGGATCACCGGCTCCGCCGCATGCGTGGCGGCGCAGATCACGTCCGCCGACCGGACGGCTTCCTCGATGCTGGCGGGACGGCCTCCGATCTCGGCCGCCAGCTTCGCCGCCTTCGCCGGGTTCCGCCCCGCGACCACGACGGCACGAAACTTCCGCGTGCTCGCCAGGTATCGCGCATGCGAGGCAGCCTGCACGCCGGTGCCGACGATCGCGAGGACTTCCGCGTCTTCGCGCGCCAGCAGGCGCGTCGCCAGCGCGGACGCCGCCGCGGTGCGCTGCGCAGTGATCTCCTCGCCGTCGAGGATCGCCTGCGGCGAGCCCGTGCGTGGATCGAACACGGCCACCAGCGCCCGGTGCGTGGGCATCGCGGCGTTCTGCGGGAAGACGGCCACGAGCTTCGCAGCCAGCACGTCGAGGGAAGGCACGTAGCCGACCATCGCTCCCAGCAGGCCGAGCGGAGTGAATGCGGCGATCCGCGGCGGAACCGAGGCGCTCCCGGCCGAGAGATCGGCCAACGCCGTGGCAACGGCGTCGATCAGCGCCGAAGGATCGAGGAGCGAAGCCACCTCCTCGCGGCCGAGGACGATCACGGGACCAGCAGCAGCTTGCCGGTGGTCTTGCGAGAGGCGAGCAGCTCGTGCCCCTTCGCCGCGTCCGCGAGCGGCAGCACCTGCTCGATCTTCACCTTGAGGTCGCCGCGCTCCACCGCGCCGAGCACGGCGGCCGCCCGATTGAGGAGCTCGTCGCGGGTGAGCACGTAGCTTCCGAGGGTCGGCCGGGTGAAGTACAGCGACCCGCCTGAAGCGAGCAGCTGCGGATCGAAGGGCGGCACCGGGCCGCTCGACTGCCCGAACAGCACCAGCATCCCGCGCGGCCGCAGGCAGCGCAGCGACTTCTCCCAGGTGTCCTTGCCCACCGAATCGTAGACGACGTGCACTCCCGCCCCGGCGGTGATCCGTTTCACCTCCGCTTCGAAGTCCTGCTTGCGGTAGTCGATGGCGTCCTGCGCGCCGGCCTCCTTCGCCAGCCGCACCTTCTCGCTGCTGCCGGCGGTGCCGATGACGTGGGCGCCGGCGCGCGAGGCGAGCTGGCAGAAGAGGAGCCCCACTCCTCCGGCCGCGGCATGGATCAAGCACATGTGCCCCGGCCGGAGCGGGAACGTATCGGTGACCAGGTAATGCGCCGTCATGCCCTGCAACATGGCAGCGGCCGCGCTCCTCGAGTCGAGGCCGCGCGGAATCGGGACGAGCCGGGCGGCGGGGATCAGCTGGTGGGTCGCGTAGGACCCGACCACTCCCGCCCAGGCGACGCGCTCGCCGGCGCGGACCTCGGTGACGCCCTCGCCCACCGCCTCCACCACGCCCGCGCCTTCCTGGCCGGGCGTGAACGGGAGCGGCAGCTTGTAGAGGCCGGTGCGCTGGTAGATCTCGATGAAGTTCACGCCCGTTGCCTCGACGCGCACCAGCGCCTGTCCCTTGCCGGGAGCGGGCGTGGGCAGCTCGGTCAGCTTCATCACTTCGGGACCGCCGGTGGACTCGACCCGGATGGCTCTCATGGCGCCTTCACGCCACGCCGCGCCCACATCGTCAAGAGGGAGGGCGCGGCAACGGCGACCTGGCGCTCCGGCCCGGCTTCCCGCAGCCGCCCCTCGACGCATGCGCCGAGACGCGCCATCCCCTCGGCAATGGCGAGCGGCGGCCGATTCGAGAAGTTGAGGCGGAGCGTCTCCCGGCAGGGATCCCCCGGATAGAACGGCGCCCCGGGAACGAAGGCGACGCGTTCGCGCATCGCGTCGACGAACAGGTCCTGCGCGTCCATCCCGCAGGGCAGCCGCATCCAGACGAAGAGACCGCCTTCGGGCCGCGTCCACGCGGTCCCCTCGGGAAAGGAGCGCTCGATGGAGGAGAGCATCGCGTCGAGCCGCTCGCCGTACAGGAGCCGCAAACGGCCCAGGTGCGCGTCGTAATCGAACGTCTCGAGCATGCGCGCCACCGCCCGCTGGGTCAGCGAAGCCGTGTGGAGATCGGCGGCCTGCTTGGCGATGGTGAGCGCGCGGATGGTGCGCTCGTCGGCCACCGCATATCCGAGCCGCAGGCCGGGAGCCAACGTCTTCGAGAAGGTGCCCAGATGGATGACGGGCGCGTCCGGATCGAGGCCGGCGACCGGCGGCAGGGTCGGTCCGCGGTAGCGCAGCTCCCCGTATGGGTCGTCCTCGAGCACGGTGACGCCGTGCTGCGCCGCGAGCCGCGCGATGCGCGCCCGCCGTTCGAGCGACAGAGTGGTCCCGCGCGGGTTCTGGAAATTCGGCACCAGGTAGATCAGCCTCACCCGCCTGGCGAGGAGGACGCGCTCGAGCGCGTCGGCGGACATGCCGTCGTCGTCGGTCTCCACCGTCTCGAACCGGGCTTCGTAGGTCGAGAAGCTCTGCAGCGCCGCGAGGTACGACGGGGCCTCGACGACGACCGTGTCCCCCGGATCGATCAGCGCCTTGCCCACCAGGTCGATGCCCTGCTGCGAGCCGGCAGTGATCAGCACTTGCCCGGGGGCCGCAGGAAGACCCCTGCCCGTCATCCGCTCGGCCACCCAGGCGCGCAACGGCCCGAATCCCTCCGTCGGGCCGTACTGCAGGGCGGCCGCGGCGTCATTCGCGAGCACGTCCGCGTGCGCCCGGGCGAGCGCACCGGCGGGAAATGCCTCCGGGGCCGGGAGACCGCCGGCGAAGGAGAGAACGTCGGCCCGTTCGGTGACCTTGAGGATCTCGCGGATCGCCGAGGCCTGGACGCACGACATCCGCCTCGCCAGCTCGATCATGGAATCGCCTCCTTGCGCCGCTTCGGCGCCGGCGCCTCTTCCGGAAGGGGAAGCACAGTGGTCTCCTTCACCGTGGCGAGCACGATGGTCGTCGTCGTCCGGGTGACGCCCGCGATCCGCCGCAGGGTGCCGGAGATGAGAGCGTCCAGCGTTTCCGTGTTCCGCGAGACCACCTTGAGCACGTACGAGTCCAGCCCGGCGACGCGGTGGCATTCGAGGACCTCCGGGATCTGCTGGATCCGCCGGGCGAACGCGTCGTGATAGCGCGGATGCGAGATGCGGACGCCGACGAACGCGCGGATGTCGTTCCCGATCCGCCGGGGATCGAGGCGCGCCACGTACCCGAGCACCACTCCGCTCTCGTCCAGCTTGCGGATCCGGTCCGCCACCGAGGGCTGGGAGAGACCGACGGTGTCGGCGATCTGCATCTGCGTCGTGCGCGCGTCGCGCTGAAGGAGGTCGAGGATCTGATAATCTATTGGATCCATCGGCAATATACCTATGCTTCATCGAAGCCGAGCTCAAATCACCGTTGAAATATAGGCCCAGGCCACCGTCAGTCAACGAGGGAATCCCAGGCATCCGCTTGAAGCCTTTCCGGCCCGGCCGCATCCTACCTTGTCTCGTCGGAGGTGACGGATGGAACGCCGGAAGCTGGGCCAGCTCGAGGTGTCCGCGATAGGCCTCGGCTGCATGGGGATGAGCGAGTTCTACGCTGGCCGCGACGACGAGGAGTCGGTCGCGACCATCCACCGCGCGATCGAGCTGGGGATCGACTTCCTCGACACCGCCGATATGTACGGCCCCTTCCGCAACGAGGAACTCGTGGGAAAGGCGATTCGCGGCCGCCGCGACAAGGTGGTGATCGCGACCAAGTTCGGGAACGTCCGCGGCGAGGACGGGTCCTTCCTCGGCGTGAGCGGCAAGCCGGAATACGTGCGCAAGGCGTGCGACGCTTCGTTGCGGCGGCTCGGAATCGACCACATCGACCTCTACTACCAGCACCGTGTCGACCCCGAGGTCCCCATCGAGGACACAGTCGGCGCGATGAGCGAGCTGGTGAAGGCCGGGAAGGTGCGCCACCTCGGTCTCTCAGAGGCCGCGCCGCAGACCATCCGGCGCGCGCACAAGGTGCACCGCATCACCGCGCTGCAGACCGAGTATTCGCTCTGGTCGCGGGACGTCGAGCAGGAGATCCTGCCCACGGTCCGCGAGCTCGGAATCGGCTTCGTGGCGTACAGCCCGCTCGGCCGGGGCTTCCTCTCCGGCCAGTTCCGCAAGCCCGAGGACATTCCCGCAGACGACTGGCGCAGGAACAGCCCCCGCTTCCAGGGAGAGAACTTCTACCGCAACCTCGAGCTGGTGAAGCGCATCGAGGAGATCGCGCGCGAGAAGAAGGCGACCCCGTCCCAGCTCGCGCTCGCCTGGGTGCTCTCGCGCGGCAAGGACGTCGTTCCCATCCCCGGGACCAAGCGCCGCAAGTACCTGGAAGAGAACGCCGCGGCCGTGCGGATCCGCCTCACGCCCGAAGATCTCCGGCGGATCGACCAGGTGGCGCCACCGGGCGTCGCGGCAGGCGATCGGTACGCGGCGGCGAGCATGCGCGCCGTCAATCGCTGAGCGTGGTGGCCGGGCAGCTGGTCATCTTCGTCGGGCTCCAGGCCGCGGGGAAGAGCAGTTTCTTTCGCGAGCGATTCGCCTCCACGCACGCGCACGTGAGCAAGGATTTGATGCCCCGGGCCGCGCGCGACAAGGAGTCACGCCAGCTCGCGCAGATCGAGCAGGCGCTGCTGATCGGGCAACCGGTGGTCGTCGACAATACCAATCCGCGGGCCGCGGACCGCGCGCCGCTGATCGAGCTCGCTCGCCGTTACGAGGCGCGCGTCGTCGGGTACTTCTTCGAGCCGGGAATCCAGGACTCCCTCCGCCGCAACGCCGCGCGCGAGCCGCAGGTCCCGAAGGTGGCGATCTTCACCACCGCGAAGAAGCTGCAGCCGCCCTCGTTCGAGGAAGGATTCGACGAGATCCACGACGTGCGGCTCGCCGAAGGCGGAGGGTTCAGCGTGGCGCAGCGGGCGAGGTAACGTGCTGGTGATATCGTGCGCGCGACGATGCGCGTGTACACCGGCCTCGACGTGTGGTCCGACTTCGGCGGCCGCTTCCCCTGGAAGAGCGGCCTCATCGAAGTGGACCCCGGCATCCGGATGGCGGTCGTCGACGAAGGTCCGCGCAGCGCGCCGCTCACGTTCCTCCTGCTGCACGGCAATCCCACCTGGGGTTACCTGTACCGGGAGTTCATCCGCCGGCTCTCGCCGCGATACCGGGTGATCGCGCCCGACCACGTCGGGTTCGGCCGCAGCGACAAGCCGCGGGATCCGCGCTGGTACACGCTCGATCGCCATGTCGACAACCTCGGCCGCGTGCTGCGCGAGCTGCAGCCGGCGCGCGTGGTGCCGGTGATCCAGGACTGGGGCGGCCCCATCGGCATGGCCTGGGCGACGAAGCATCCGGAGCGGATCGCCGGAGTCGTCGTGCTGAACACCTGGGCGTTCGTGCGACAACCTCGCCTGAAGCTGCCTTGGCTGTTCAAGTTCCTGGTCCTCGGCCGCGGCGGCTGGAAACGCAGCACGCAGTCGAACGTCTTCGTCGAGCTTCTGCTGGCGAAGGGCGGTCCCCGCCACCTGACGCAGGCCGAGCTCGACCCTTATCGCGCGCCCTTCCCGACCCCTGACGACCGCGTGGGGATCGCCCGGTTCCCACAGCTCATCCCGGAGACGAAGAACCCGTTCCACGAATCGTACGGGAGCATGGCGTGGATCGAGGATCACCTCTCGCGGTTGCGGGAGAAGCCGGCCCTGATCTGCTGGGCGCTCAAGGACCGCGCCTTTCAAAAGCCGCAGCTCGAACGCTGGCAAAACCTCTTCGCCCGTGCCGACGGCCCTCACCTCCTGGAGGGCGCCGGGCATTTCCTGCAGGAGGACGCTCCGGGCGCGATCCTCGATCAGATGGAGCGCTGGGCCGCCTCGCTGTGAACCTGCAAGAGCAGGCGCGAATGCTGGCGAACCGCGTGCGGAAGAACTTCCGCAAGCTGTACCCGCGGTTCGAACGGCAGGGGGTCGGCGCCTTCCGGTTGTACGATCGGGACATCCCCGAGATCCGGGCAGCGGTGGACTGGTACGAAGGCCACCTCGTCGTGGCCGAGTATGCGCGGGAACAGACGCGCGGCGTCCCTTGGCTGGAAGCGATCGCGAGCGCTGCCGCCGAGGCGCTCTCGGTGCCCTCCGAACGCTTGCATCTGAAAGTCCGCAGCACCGGGGCGAGCTACCCGCGGCTCGCGCGCACCGGCGAGCGCATCGAGGTGCGCGAGCGGGATCTGAGATTCCTGGTCAACCTCGACGACTTCATCGACACCGGGCTGTTCGCCGACCACCGTGAGACGCGCTCCCGGGTGAGGGCCGAAGCCCGCGGAACGAAGTTCCTCAACCTCTTCGCGTACACCGGCAGCTTCACCTGCGCCGCCGCCGCGGGCGCCGCGGCACAGACCACGAGCGTGGACGCCTCGCAGAACTATCTCGACTGGGCCCGGGACAACCTCCGGCTGAACGGTCTGTCGGGAGAGCTGGTGCGCTCGGGGGTGGACGCGTTTCTGCGCGCCGCGGGAGCGCGCCGCTGGACGCTCTGCGTCCTGGATCCGCCCTCGTTCTCCGATTCGGGCGGCCGCGACTTCGACGTGCAACGCGACCATCGCGACCTGATCGAGCGGGCTCTCTCCGTGCTGTCGCCTGCCGGCGTGCTCTGGTTCTCGACCAACCACCAGCGGTTCGCCCCGGCGCTCGAGGGGCTTCGCCATACGGAGGAGGACACCGTCCCCGAGGACTACCGGAACCGCGCCGCGCACCGCGCGTTCCGGATCACGAAGTGACGTCCGCATCGTTCACCCGAAGACACGGGCCGGCGAGGTCGGGCACCGCCGCCGGAGGGCAGCAACGGTTCTGAAACGCGCTTACCAGCTCTCGGGGGGTTTTCCGGCCCTCTCCGCCGTCTGCAAACTTACGGCGTGCGCAGATCCATCGCACCTTGGGCCGCATTGGCGGGCTCTGTCGCGCTCACCCTGGCGACCGCAGTGTTCATTTTCGTCAGCGTAGGAATGCGAGACCGCGGACGGTTTGCCCGCGCCATCAGCGCCGCCGTCGATCGGATCGAAGCGCGTCTGAACACGGACGAGAGCATGCTCCGCGGCTGCGCCGGCCTCCTCGCTGCCCGCCCCGACCTGACGCCGGAGGAATTCCACGCTTACGCCCGGCGCCTCGAGCTCGAGCAGTGGTACCCCGGCGTGCAAGGGGTCGGGTTCGCGCAGCGCTTCCGCGAGAAGGATGCGGAGGCGATCGAGGCCGGGCTGAGATCGCGCGGATTCCCGGGGCTGCGCGTGTGGCCGCATTCCACGGGCGAGGAACGCACCGCCGTCGTCATGCTGGAGCCACAGGATCGGCGCAACCGCGCCGCGATGGGTTACGACATGTTCACCGACCCCATCCGGCGCGAAGCGATGGAGCGCGCGCGGGATGAGGCGAGCGCCGCCATCTCCGGCAAGGTCACGCTGGTGCAGGAGATCGACCCCCGCCGCCAGGTCG
This sequence comes from Deltaproteobacteria bacterium 13_1_40CM_4_68_19, assembly GCA_001918155.1. Classification (GTDB taxonomy): domain Bacteria; phylum Myxococcota; class Myxococcia; order Myxococcales; family 40CM-4-68-19; genus 40CM-4-68-19. The sequence goes on along the minus strand of MNFJ01000012.1, from coordinate 5,953 downwards.
GCTTCGTCATCTATGTACCCGTCTACCGCGGCGGCGAGATCCCCCGGAGTCTGCAAGCGCGCCGCGAATCGCTCATCGGCTGGGTGTACTCGCCCTTCCGCGCGGACGACCTGTTCGTCGCCATCTTCGGCAGCGAGGTCGAGCCAGTGCTCGAATTTCGCGTCTACGACGGTCCAGAGGCGGGGCCTGCGCGGTTGCTTCACGACCGCGGCTTCACCGCGCCGCGCAGCGAAACCCTGATCACCACCGAGCGGCTGAGCTTCGGCGGCCGCGAATGGACGCTGACGTTCACGGCGCTTCCGGCGCTGCGGGGAGGGTCGCTGATGCCGGCGCTGGCGGCCCTGCTGATCGGCAGCGCGATCTCCTTCGTGATCTTCGTGCTCTCCGTGCGCGAGTCGGAGGCCCGCCGGCGAGCGGAAGAGGCGCTCGCGGGTCTGCAGCACTCGCTCGACGAGCAGCGGCGCTACGAGGTGCGCCTGCGGGAGGAAGGGCGGGTGAACTCGATCCTGCGGCGGCTCGGCATCTCGCTCGCCGCCGAGCTCGACCCGGACCGGCTGGCGCAGCTGGTCGCCGGCGAGGCCACGGCGCTGACGGGCGCGGAGTTCGGCGTGATGTTCGACGCCGCTCCGGAGCCCCGCCTGCTGGCGTCGGCAGGGCGGGAACGGGAGAATTTCGCGAGCTTGCCGGTGCAGAAGCTCGCGCGCGCCTGCGGCAGCAGCGGGACGGTGCGGATCGAATCCGCGCAGCCAGGCGAATTCGACGGAGCCCCCGTGCGCAGCCTGCTCGCGGTGCCCATCACCTCGCGCACCGCCCACCTCCTCGGCGGCCTGGCGTTCGTGCACAGCGCTCCGGGACACTTCACGCAGCAGCATGAGCGCCTGGTGGCGGGCATCGCGGCGCAGGCCTCCATCGCCCTGGACAACGCCCGGCTCCTGCGCGACCTGCAGGATGCCGACCGGCGCAAGGACGAGTTCCTCGCCGTCCTCGGCCACGAGCTGCGCAACCCACTGGCTCCGGTGATCACCGCGCTGGAGGTGATGAAGCGGGATCCGAGCTCCGCGGAGCGGCAGTTCGCGATCTTCGAACGGCAGTCGCGGCACATGGTGCGGATCGTCGACGAGCTGCTGGACGTCTCGCGCGTCAGCCGGGGGAAGATCGAGCTGCAGAAGGAGCGGCTTTCGGTGCGCGACGCGCTGGCGAAGGCGGCGGACTCGCTCTCTCCCATGGCGCGCGCCCGCGACCAGAAGCTCACCGTCTCTTTTCCGCCCCGGCCGCTGGCGATCGACGCCGATCCCGTCCGCCTGGAGCAGATCCTCGGCAACCTCCTCTCCAATGCCATCAAGTACACGCCCGCCGGAGGCGAAGTGGAGCTGACCGCCCGCGAGCTCGACGGGCAGCTCGAGGTGCGCGTGCGCGATACCGGGATCGGCATTCCCGCCGAGGCGCTCCAGAGCCTGTTCCAACCCTTCGTGCAGGTGCCCGGGACCAAGGACTATTCGACGGGCGGCCTCGGGATCGGGCTCGCCCTGGTGCGCGGCTTCGTCGAGCTTCATGGCGGCAGCGTGCGCGCGGAGAGCGCCGGACCGGGCAAGGGTTCGACCTTCATCGTGCTCCTGCCCGGCGCGACCGAGGGCGTCACGCAGGCGGAAGTCCGCCCGCTCGCCGCACGGGCGCACCACGGCCGCGTGCTGGTCATCGACGACAACATCGACGCCGCGACGACGCTCTCCGAGGCCGTGGCCCTCGACGGGCATGAGGTCCGCGTCGCTCACGACGGGCCCTCGGCACTGCGCGTCGCGCTGGAGTTCTCGCCCGACGTGATCCTGCTCGACATCGGGCTGCCCGCCATGGACGGTTACGAGGTCGTTCGCAGGCTTCGCGAGCTGCCCAAGGCGCGCGGCGCGCTGATCGTCGCTTTGACCGGGTTCGGGCAGCAGAGCGACCGGCAGCGCGCGCTGGCAGCTGGTTTCGACGAGCACCTGGTGAAGCCGGTCGAACTGGATACCGTGACCGCGGTGCTCCGGCGCCGCCTCGGTGCGGCTTGAACTCCACATGCCGGTGGCGAACGGCCGCGGCAGGCGCTACCTTGCCTGGCGCTCATGCCCACCCCCCGCAAGCGTCCCATGACCAAATCCGGCAAGCCGCGCGCCCGCAAAGGCGTGAAGCTGAAGCCGACGGAGCTGGGCCCTCCGCAGCTGCGGCTGGAAGGCGTTCCGGAGGAACTGAAGGAGCTGGCCGGGCTGGTCGAGGCGGAGGGCGGATCGGTGCTGGCCGCCTATCGCGAGCCGCTCGGAGGCAACGCGCTTCTCTTCGCCGCCCTGCCGGTCGACAAGGTAGAGCCGACCAGCTACCAGCGCGACGTTTCCGACGCCCACGTGCTCAAGCTCACGCGCGCGATGGACAAGACGCGCCGCTACCTGGACCCGATCATCGCCGTGCGCGAGCCGGACGGATTTCGCACGCCGAACGGCGGCCATCGCCTCACTGCCCTCAAGGAGCTGGGCGCGAAGGCGATCCTCGCGCTGGTCGTGCCGGAGCGCGAGGTCGCGTACCAGATCCTCGCCCTGAACATCGAGAAGGCGCACAACCTTCGCGAGAAGGCGCTGGAGGTGGTGCGCATGTACCGCGATCTGGCCCAGCTGGACGGTGGCCGCAAGGAGAGCGACTTCGCGCTCGAGTTCGAAGAACCCTCGCTCGTCACCCTCGGCTTCGCGTACGAAAAGAAGGGCCGCTTCTCCGGCGGCGCCTACGCCCCGGCGTTGAAGAAGGTGGACCAGTACTTCGAAAAGCCCCTGCGCGACACCTTGGCCGAGCGGGAAGATCGCGCGCAAAAGCTGCTCGAGCTCGACGAGGCGGTCGTGGGAGCCGTGGAAAAGCTGAAGGCCCGAGGCCTCACCTCCCCGTACCTGAAGGCGTTCGTGGTGGCCCGGATCAATCCGTTGCGCTTCATCAAGGGAGCGCCGCCTTCGTTCGGCGAGCTCCTGGAGACGATGACCAAGCGCGCCCGCGGGATGGACCCGGCGCGGGTGAAGACCGAGGACCTGGCCCGTAGCGGAGGGCCGCCGGAAGAATGAAGTCTTCCTGCCAATGGGCGGAGGCGTACATGGGAGTGCAGAACATCGGTAAAGAGGATTTCCAGCAGACCGTGGCAAAGGGCGGCATCCTGTTCATCGACTGGTGGGCCCCCTGGTGCGGGCCCTGCCGGGCGTTCGCCCCTGTGTACGAGAAGGTGGCGGAGACCAACCCCGACGCGACCTTTGCGAAGATCAACACCGACGAGGAACAGGAGCTGGCGGCTGCGTTCAACATTCGCAGCATTCCGACGCTCATGATCTTCCGCGACAAAGTGCTGCTGTTCGCCCAGCCCGGGGCGCTCTCGCAGAACGTGCTCGAGGAGCTGGTGCGCAAGGTGCGCGAGCTCGACATGGAGCAGGTGCGAGCGGGGATCGCGAAGCAGCAGCCGCCCCGGCCGGAGCCGGCGGCGTAGCGCGTCTCTCGTGAAACAATCGTCGCTCAGCTGCCTTCAGCGGCCGCGAGCAGGTGCCACTCTCTTGCGGACGGCGGCGACGATCTCGTCCTCGCTCGGGAACCCGAGCGCATTCTTTTCCGCCACCGCCTGGCCGTCGACGAGCACGATGAAAGAGCCGACGGCGCCCACCTCCAGCTCGGCCTGCAACCCGAGCTCCTTCTCCAGCGCAGCCGCCGCACGGGCGGCTCGAGGCTTGTAACCTCACGAGTTGCAGTACTGAATCTTGATCATCTCACGAAGATAACGCAGCGCCTTGTACCTGCCAGCTTTCGAATCGTGCCGGGTAGTCCCGCATCCTACGTCGCGCCTGGGGGAGCCTGCCGCAACGGTCCAATTGGGGGCAAACGATGATCAGCGTTCTCAAGGCCGACGATCGCTTCCATACCCGGACCGATTGGCTCGATTCCTGGCATACGTTCTCTTTCGCGGACCACTACGACCCAGACCGTGCCGGCTTCCGGGCCCTGCGCGTGATCAACGACGACACGGTCGAGGCCGGACAGGGCTTCGGTTCCCATCCGCACCGCGACATGGAGATCGTCACCTACGTCCTCGACGGCGGTCTCTCGCATCGCGATTCCTCCGGAGGGGGAGGCGTGATCAAGCCCGGAGACGTCCAGCGCATGAGCGCGGGTAGCGGGGTGGTGCACAGCGAGTTCAACGCCTCCGAAACCGAGCCCGTGCACTTCCTGCAGATCTGGATCGTTCCCGAGCGCCGCGGGGTGAAACCGGGATACGAGCAGAAGAGCTTCCCGGCGCAGGAGCGCAGCGGCAAGCTGCGCCTGCTCGCGTCGCGCGATGCCCGCGAGGGATCGGTCACCATCAACCAGGACGCTCGCATCTACGGGGCCCTGCTCGGGAAGGGCGAGCATGTTTCCTTCGAGCCGCCGTCGGGCCGGCACGCGTGGGTGCACGTCGCGCGAGGCGCGATCGAACTGAACGGACGAAAGCTGTCCGCGGGCGACGGCGCCGCGGTGAGCGACGAGCGCGTCGTCACCTTGCAGGGCATCGAGCCTGCCGAAGTGCTGCTGTTCGACCTGGCGTAGCCCCGAGTACCGGGCGTGCGCAGCTTATCCGGGTGACCGGTTCGGTCCTCGGTGTCCTGCTCGCCGTCGCTCCTCACGCGAGGGAGGGGCAGTACGAGGTCGACTTCCGCGCGAAGCGGGCGGTGACCACGCGGGTCGACCAGCACAAGCGCTGGAAGGAAGACCTCGAGATCGAGGCGGGGAAGACGTTCGCGGGCATCGCGTTCGTGGCCGTGATCAAGTCACTCCGCGCGGAGCTCTCGCCCGGGCAGAAGGTCGATTTGAAGGCGGTCGCGTTCACGCCGCGCCCCCGGCTTGCCCCCGTCAACGTCATCCGCGAGCGCCCCGAGAGCGTGCGCATGGCAGGGCGGACGATCGCCGCAGACCGGTACACCATCCACCCGGACATTCCCGCGATCGCGAAACTCTTCGTCAGCGCCCCGGACCAGCATGTCTGGCTGTACGCCGAAGGACCGGCGGCCTTCCTGCGGTACGAGGGCCCTCTGGTCGAGCCGAACGACCCGATCGTGCGCGTCGACACGATTCCTTCGCGCGCCGCGAATGCCGGACGAGCACCTCCGCGGCGGAGGTAGCCGCGCCCGCGACTACAAATCGAGCACCCTCCACAGATACCAGCTCGCGACGGTGCGGTACGGCCGCCAGCGCTCGCCATGGGCGAGCAGCTCTTTCGGGGAGGGAAGCTCCCTTGCGCGGCGCACGCGCGCGAATCCCTTGCGGACGCCGTAGTCGGTCGCGGGCAGCACGTCCGGCCGCGCGAGCCGGAAGATCAGCAGCATCTCCACCGTCCAGGGTCCGATCCCGCGCACCGCAGTGAGCCGCTCGACGATCTCCGCATCCGAGAGCTTCTCCAGCGCGCGGGCCGAGGCGGGGACGGTGCCATCGAGCGTCTTCGCCGCCAGGTCCTTGAGGGCCGCTGCTTTCGACCGCGAGAGTCCCGCGCCGCGCAGCTTCTCCTCCGCGATGCCGGCGACGTCCTGCGGCCGCGGAAAGCGGCGCGGCCGGAAGAGCCCGATCACGCGCGCGAGGATGGTGGCGGCCGCCCTCCCCGTGAGCTGCTGATAGACGATCGATTCCAGCAATGCCTCGAAGGGGCTCTGCAGCTCCGCCGGGCGGAGGCGGAAGGGGCCGACCCTGTCGATGAGCTTCGCCAGGCGGCGGTCGCGGCCTCGCAGATGCTCGACGGCCGCTACCGGGTCGAACGGCAGACCATGGTCGACCGCCAGCGTGACCCCCTCGAGCGCCAGCAGCCGCTGCTTCGCGATCACCCCGCCCGGCGCCGAGAACCCTCCTGGAGCGCCGCCAGCGGCGAGCACGCGGTGGCATGGAACTGCGACCAGGAACGGATTGCGCCCGAGCGCCTGGCCCACGGCCCTCGACG
>MNFJ01000161.1 GCA_001918155.1 Deltaproteobacteria bacterium 13_1_40CM_4_68_19 | reverse complement strand
GAAGTGATCCGCGAGCACCCGGTCCTCTTGAACCGCGCTCCGACGCTGCACCGCCTCGGCATCCAGGCCTTCGAGCCGGTGCTGATCGAAGGCAAGGCCATCCAGCTGCACCCGCTGGTGTGCTCGGCCTTCAACGCGGACTTCGACGGCGACCAGATGGCGGTGCACGTGCCGCTCTCCATCGAGGCGCAGATGGAAGCGCGCGTGCTGATGATGAGCACCAACAACATCCTCAGCCCCGCCCACGGCAAGCCAATCATCGTGCCCACCCAGGACATCGTGCTCGGGCTCTACTACCTGACCCGCGAGCGGGTGCTGGCGCACGGCGAGGGCCGGGTATTCGCCTCACCCGCCGAGGTGCGGTCGGCCTACGACCACCATGAGGTGGATCTCCAGGCGAAGATCACCTGCCGGATGGAGCAGTACGACGCCGAGGGCAACACGACCGGCCGTGCGCGCGTCGAGACCACCGTCGGCCGCGTGCTCCTGAGCGACATCCTCCCCAAGAAGATCCCGTTCAGCACCATCAACAAGGTGATGGACAAGAAGACGCTGGGGAACCTGATCGACATCTGCTACCGCCTCTGCGGAGAGAAGGAGACGGTGCTCCTTGCCGACCGGCTGCGCAGCCTCGGGTACGGCTACGCCACCAAGGCGGGCATCTCCATCGCCATCAAGGACATGGTGATCCCTGCCAAGAAGCAGGAGATGCTGGAGAGCGCGCAGAAGGAAGTGGCCGAGATCGAGAACCAGTACCTCGAGGGACTGATCACCGACGGCGAGCGGTACAACAAGGTGATCGACATCTGGGCGCAGGTCACCGAGCAGGTGGCCGGCGAGATGATGGGCGAGATCGGCACGGAGTCGGTGAAGAGGGACGGCAAGGAGAAGAAGCAGCCGAGCTTCAACCCGATCTTCATCATGGCCGACTCCGGCGCCCGCGGCTCCGCGCAGCAGATCCGCCAGCTGGCGGGCATGCGCGGCCTGATGGCGAAGCCGTCCGGCGAGATCATCGAGACCCCCATCACGGCGAACTTCCGCGAGGGCCTGACCGTCCTGCAGTACTTCATCTCCACGCACGGAGCCCGCAAGGGTCTCGCCGACACGGCGCTGAAGACGGCCAACTCCGGCTATCTCACCCGCCGCCTGGTGGACGTGGCGCAGGACGCGATCATCACCGAGTACGACTGCGGGACCATGGACGGCATCGCGCTCGGCGCCCTGGTGGAGGGCGGCGAGATCATCGAGCCGATGGGCGAGCGCATCCTCGGCCGCGTGGCCCTGGACGACGTCGAAGACCCCTTCACCCACGAGATCATCCTCAAGGCCAACGAGGAGATCGACGAGAACAAGGTCCGTGAGATCGAGGAAGCCGGCCTGGAGAAGGTGAAGATCCGCTCGGTGCTCACCTGCCAGGCCCGGCGCGGCATCTGCGTCGAGTGCTACGGCCGCGACCTGGCGCGCGGCCGGAAGGTGAACATCGGAGAGGCGGTGGGCGTGATCGCCGCGCAGTCGATCGGCGAGCCGGGTACGCAGCTCACCATGCGCACCTTCCACATCGGCGGCGCCGCCACCCGGCGCGCGGAAGCGTCCACCATCGAGAACCGGCACGCGGGCGTGGTGCACTTCCACGCGCTGAAGACGGTCAAGCGCAAGGACGGCTCGACCGTCGTCATGAACCGCAACGGCGAGCTGGTGATCGCCGATGAGAACGGCCGCGAGCGCGAGCGCTACAACGTCATCTACGGCGCCAAGCTGAACGTGAAGGAAGGCCAGAAAGTCGAGATCGGCACCCAGCTCGCGGAGTGGGACCCGTTCGCGACGCCCATCGTCGCCGAGGTGGCCGGCACCGTCCGCTTCTCGGACATCATCGAGGGCGTGACCATGAACGAGCAGCTCGACGAGGTCACCGGCCTCTCCCGCAAGTCGATCATCGAGAGCCGCGACGCCGAGGCGCAGCCGCGCATCAGCATCGAGGACGAGAAGGGCAATGCGAAGAACCTGCCCGGGTCCGAGACCCCCGCCCGCTACAACCTGCCGGTGGGCGCCAACATCACGGTGAACGACGGCGATTCCATCGAGGCCGGCGAGGTGATCGCCCGCATCCCGCGGGAGACGACCAAGACCAAGGACATCACCGGGGGTCTGCCCCGCGTGGCCGAGCTGTTCGAGGCCCGCAAGCCGAAGGAGCACGCCGTCATCAGCGAGATCGAGGGCGTGGTCAGCTTCGGGAAGGACACCAAGGGCAAGCGCAAGGTGGTGGTCACGCCGGAGATCGACGGCAAGCTGCGCACCGACCTGGCGAAGGAGTACCTGATCGCCAAGGGCAAGCACATCAACGTGCACGCCGGCGACCGGGTGAAGGCCGGAGATCCGCTCATGGACGGGGCCGCCAACCCGCACGACATCCTCAAGGTGCTCGGCGAGAAGGAGAAGATCAACGACAAGCACATCGAGACCATCGTCCGGCAGATGCTGCGCCGCGTGCGCGTCCAGGAGGTGGGCGACACCAACTTCCTCGTCGACGAGCAGGTGGAGAAGCAGATGTTCGACGACGAGAATGCGCGAGTGACGGCCGCGGAAGGCAAGCCGGCGGTAGGCGAGCCGCTGCTGCTCGGCATCACCAAGGCATCGCTCTCGACGGAGTCGTTCATCTCCGCCTCCTCGTTCCAGGAGACCACCAAGGTGCTCACCGAGGCGGCGATCTCCGGGCGGGTCGACTACCTGCGCGGCCTGAAGGAGAACGTGATCATGGGCCGGCTCATCCCGGCGGGCACCGGGCTCACGGCCTACAAGCACCTCGATATCGAGGTGGAGACGCCGGTCGACGAGGTGGAGGCCGCCGAGGAGGCGCTGGCGATCGCGTCGGGAGCGGAGACGGCCGCTCCGCCGGCCATGGCGGCGGCAGAGGAGTAGGCTCTAGAAGGAGGGGGACACCATCCGCATGGTGTCCCCCTCGTTGTCTTCGACGCCACGAATTTGTTGCCGCGCGTCTACTCCCCCGACATCCTCGTGCCCCACCATCCTCAGGCGTCGCAGCCCCTTCGCCCGCGACTTCCCTCGGTGTTCCGTCCCTACCGCGGCGGTCTGCCGCAGGGCATGCGCATTGCAGTTGACGTAGACCGAACAGCCCACCGGAGAATCTCGCCGATGATCACCAGCGCATTCGAGCCCTATGGCCTGCTTCTCACGGAGATCTACCAGCACGCGGTCTCCACCGACCGGGCGCTGCGCGCGAAGGTGGCGGCTCGGCGGGCGAGGAATCAGCTGCTGAATGCGATCTACTCGAGGTTGCCGGCGGAGACCGAGCGAGGAGCGCGCGGGCGGGAGTGGATCAAGCACACGTTGTCGCGCTGAAGTTCTAGGGCGCGATGTCGATCACTTCCCCTGCCGTTCTGCGCTGCGCCACGCGGAACTCCACCCGGCGATTCTTTTCGCGGCCCTGGCGGGTTGCGTTCGTCGCGATCGGTTGGGTCGGTCCGAACCCGCGCGCCACCATCCGGTCCGCGGAGACGCCGCGCCGGATCAGGGCGCCGACCACCGCTTCGGCGCGCGCCTGGGACAGCGTCATGTTCATCGCCGTCCCTCCGTTGCTGTCGGTGTGCCCCTGCACCTCGACGCGCACCACCTCGGGATGCGATTTCAGGACCCGGGCAATCTGGTTGAGCAGCCGCGTGGAACGCGACTGGATCGCCGCCTTGCCGGGCGCGAAGTAGACTTTGTCGAGGATGTCGAGGCGGGTCTCGCGCAGCGCCACGATCTGCTTCTCGGCCCGCGGGCAGCCCGCGTTGTCGGCGGGTCCTTTCTGGTGCGGGCAGTTGTCGATGGCGTCCGGGACCCCGTCGCCGTCGGAGTCGCGAGACTGTTCCTCGCCATAGATGGTGGCGCGCGACGCCGCCTCCCCTTCGGAGGCGGGGAGCAGGTCGGCGGCCTCGGAGCGGATCAGCGCCTCGCGGGCGGCGGTCTCCGAGGGCTCGAGCAGCCCGGGAATGCGCTTCTCCTGTTCCGCCTTTTCGCGCTCGGCGCGTTCCTTCGCGATCCGCGCGACCAGTTCTTTCAGCCCCGGCTCCGTCCCCGTGTCCCGTTTCGGCGGCGAGCACAGCGACGGCGTGTAGCGGAGCGCCAACACCCCGCGCAGCGAGGGGGCGCCGAGTCCGTCGTCGAGCCGCGTGCCTGCGGCAACGTCCAGCGCGATCGCGGACGTCGCGCAGAGGGTCGAGCCCAGGCGCCACTCGATCGGGAACGACTGCTGGGCGAAGTCGCGCAGGGAAGTCTGCAGCTCCAGCTCCGCATAGGCGCGCGAGCGGGTCGATAACCACCACGCGGCGCCGCCGCGCACGCCGATCTCGTTGCCGAGCCGTACGGGTCCGACGTCGCGCGGAGGGCGGAAGCGCACGAACGCGTTGCCGATCAGCTCCCAATCCCCGCGGCGCCGCGCCGCTGAGAGCAGCGCCTCGCCGCCCATCCGCTGATCTCCGGTGAGCGATTGGTGGTGGCCGCTGGCCAGCTCGAGGGCGATCTGCCCTGCGAGATCGATCGGCCCGCGGAGAAAGGCGTGGCGAGCGCCCACGCGGATGTCCCCGACGGTGAACCCGAACGCGGGGTCCGGCGCGCCGAGCGCCGACAGATCGCCGGTTTGCTGCAGCATCACCGGGAGCTGGGCGAAGATGGAGACCAGATCGTTCAGGCGCGCCGAGAGCTGCGCCCAGCCCGCGAGCCTCGACTCGATGCGCGCTCCCGGGCCCAGCCGCACCGGCTTGTACTGCGCGTCGAATCCAATCTGCAGCTGCAGCACCTCGTGCGGGTCAGTCGGCGGCCGCGCTCCCTCGACGCCGAGGAGGCCGTCGCTCCCGCTCGCGGGGCGCAGCAGGGAAAGGTTCGCTTCTTCCGACGCAGCGGCGAGCAGGATCGCGACGACGAGGGCCAACTATCCGGTCCCCAGGACCGGGCGCCGTCCGAACACGCGCCAGACGGCGTGAAGGACGAGCCCGACGGCCAGGGTGGCGACGGAGAAGACGGCGTCGGCGCGCTTGATCCCGTTGAGGAAGAGGATGCATCCGAGCGTCGCCAGGACGGGGATCGTCGGGCCCAACGGCAGGTGGAATGCGCTCGCTCCCTTCGTGCGACGCAACACCGGCACCGCCAGGCAGGTGGGCACGTACTGGGCGAATACGGCGGCGTTGTTCAGGTCGGCGAGGCGATCGAAGTCGGCGAATACGGCGAGGCCGGCGCAGACGAGGGCGCACAGGCCGATCGCCACGGACGGCGTGCCGAAACGGGGGTGGGTGCGCGCGAACAGAGGCGGCAGCTCGCCGTTCTCGCTGAGGGCAGAGAGATAGCGTGGAGTCACCAGCGCGACGGCGGTGAGATAACCGAACGACGAGATCACTGAACCCACTGCGACAAATCCCCCAGCCCACGGACCTGCGAACGCGGCCGCGGCTTCCGCCAGCGGCTTGTCCGCCGCGCCGGGGTCGGGATGCGTACCCATGAAGACGATCTGAACCAGCACGTACAGCAGCATTGACCCGAGCAGCGCGAAGATCAGCGCGAGGGGGACGTTGCGGCGGGGATTCTCCGTCTCGCCGGCGGCGACCGGCACGTACTCGAAGCCGGTGCAGGCGAAGAGCGCCGCGAACCCGCCCAGCTTGAGGGCCTCGACCGTGCTCTTTCCGGCGGGGGCTGGAAGCGCCAGCCGGTGCCAGTCGACGAAGAGGAGCCCCAGACCGACGAAGAGCAGGATGGGGATCAGCTTGGCGCCGCTGAAGACGTCGCTGGTGAGAGCTCCAGGGCGGATCCCGCGATGATTCAGGGCCGCGAGGCCGCCGATCAGCGCGATGGCCAGCGCGATCTGCGGTCCGGAACGGTTGAGCGGAGGCACCAGGAACGAGAGGTTGCGCCCGAACGCGCGGGCCACGGCTCCATAAGCGAAGAAATTCGACGCGAGCGCCATCCAGCCTACGCCGACGCCGACCCAGCGGCCGAACGCGTCGCGCGCATAGAGATAAGGGCCGCCGTTCCGCTCGGACCGGCCCGAGGTCTCGCAGAAGCAGAGCCCGACCAGCAGGCAGACAGCGCCGATCGCCAGCCAGGCCGCCCAGGAGAGTGCACCCGCGTCGCGAAAAACCCTCGCAGGCAGGAGGAAGATGCCGGTGCCGATGATGCCGTTGATGCCGATCCCGACGCAGTCGAGCAGCGTCATGCGGTTTCTCTCGCGCACCGGCGTCCACAATGCCCGACAGCGGGGAACCAGCCAAGAGAATGGGCGTCACCGTCGCTTGACAGCGAGAGCTTCCTCAGTATGATGCGCGCCTCTTTTCGGGGACAAGACCTTGTTTTTCCTGCCGCCGCCGGCAGTCCCGGTGTGCGGCGTCGTTTTGAAAGGCACTGATGCCGACGATCAGCCAGCTCATTCGCAAAGGCCGCGAGAAGGTCATCTACAAGGGGAAGGCGCCCGCGATGACCCGCTGCCCGCAAAAGCGCGGGGTGTGCACCCGCGTCTACACCACCACTCCCAAGAAGCCGAACTCGGCGCTGCGCAAGGTCGCGCGCGTGCGGCTGACCAACGGGATGGAGGTGACGAGCTACATCCCCGGCGTCGGCCACAATCTGCAAGAGCACTCGGTAGTGATGATCCGGGGCGGCCGCGTCAAGGACCTGCCGGGCGTGCGCTACCACATCATCCGCGGAACGCTGGACTCGGTCGGCGTGACCGGCCGCAAGCAGGGCCGCAGCAAATACGGCGCAAAGCGCCCGTCTTGAGGAGAAACATCTAAACCATGCCTCGTCGTCGCGAAGTCGCCAAGCGCAGGATCCTGCCCGACCCGAAGTTCCAGGACCGCCTGCTCGCCAAGTTCATCAACGACATGATGCGCAAGGGAGAGAAGGCGGTCGCCGAGCGCGTCGCCTACCGGGCGCTCGACCTGGTGCAGCAGCGCACCAACGACGATCCGTTGAAGACCTTCAAGAAGGCGCTCGACAACGTGAAGCCGGTCCTCGAGGTCAAGAGCCGGCGGGTCGGAGGCGCCACCTACCAGGTGCCGGTGGAAGTGCGCCAGGAGCGCCGGGTCGCCCTCGCCATGCGCTGGTTGATCGAGTACGCCAAGGAACGCGGCGAGAAGACCATGGACCAGAAGCTCGCCGCAGAGCTGATGGACGCCGCGAACAACCGCGGCAACGCAGTGAAGAAGCGCGAGGACACGCACAAGATGGCGGAGGCCAACAAGGCGTTCGCCCACTACAGGTGGTAAGGCACCGCACTCGTCGAAGGACGAGTGCGGAACGTTACCTTCGGGCGCCTGGCCCTTACCCAACGCCAGGGGGCGACCTGCCCCAAGCCCGACTGGTCGCCGGTCTGGTCAATAAGGTTGACGCAGCGTCCCGCCGCGTGTAAAAGCCCGCGTCCCGCCCAAGAAAGCCCGTTCTTTCCCAGGCATTCGTTCATCCGGTCCCCAGGCGCGCAAGCGCTCGCATTGACGAGGTATTTTGCCGTGGCCCGCACCTTCCCGCTCGAGCGCTGCCGCAACATCGGCATCATGGCGCACATCGACGCGGGCAAGACCACCACGACCGAGCGGATCCTCTTCTACACCGGCGTCAGCTACAAGATCGGCGAGGTCCACGAAGGCACCGCCGTGATGGACTGGATGGAGCAGGAGCAGGAGCGGGGCATCACCATCACCGCCGCCGCCACCACCTGCTTCTGGCGCGACCATCAGATCAACATCATCGATACGCCGGGGCACGTCGATTTCACCATCGAGGTCGAGCGCTCCCTGCGCGTGCTCGACGGCGCCTGCGCGGTGTTCGACGCGGTCAACGGCGTCGAGCCGCAGAGCGAGACGGTCTGGCGACAGGCGGACAAGTACAAGGTCCCGCGCATCTGCTTCATCAACAAGATGGACCGCGTGGGCGCCGACTTCTTCATGTCGGTCCGCACCATCGTCGAACGCCTGCTGGCGAAGCCCGTCTGCATCCAGGTGCCGATGGGCGCCGAAGAGAAGTTCGAAGGGGTCATCGATCTGGTGGAGATGAAGGCGGTGCGCTTCGAGGGCGAGAAGGGCGAGCGCGTCGTCATCTCCGAGATCCCCGCCGAGCACAAGGCGCTGGCCGGCGAGTACCGCGGCAAGCTTCTCGAGGATGCCTCCGAGTACGACGACGAGGCGCTCCACGCCTATCTGGATCACACCGACGTCCCGCCGGCCCTGCTGCGCAGGGCCATCCGCAAGGGCACGGTGGGGATGAAGATCTTCCCGGTGATCTGCGGAAGCGCCTTCAAGAACAAGGGCGTGCAGCGGCTGCTCGATGCCGTCGTCGACTATCTGCCGAGCCCCATCGACATTCCGCCGGTGCACGGGAAGACGCCGGACGGCAAGGACGCGATCCGGCCGACCGACGACAAAGCGCCCTTCGCCGGACTCGCCTTCAAGATCATGGCCGACCCGTTCGTGGGCCAGCTGACCTTCGTGCGCAACTACAGCGGGACGCTGAAGTCCGGCACCGCGGTGCTGAACACCGCCAAGGGCAAGCGCGAGCGCATCGGGCGCCTCTTGCGGATGCACGCCAACAAGCGGGAGGAGATCGACGAGATCCTCGCGGGCGACATCGGCGCCGTCGTGGGGCTCAAGGGCGCCACGACCGGAGACACCCTCTGCGACATGGAGCACCCCATCGTGCTCGAGCGGATGGAGTTCCCCGAGCCGGTCATGCACATCGCGGTGGAGCCGAAGAGCACCGCCGATCAGGAGAAGATGATCCTGGCGCTGCAGCGCCTGGCGGTCGAGGACCCCTCGTTCCGCATGCGCACCGACGAGGAGACGGGGCAGACCGTGATCTCGGGCATGGGCGAGCTGCACCTCGACATCATCGTCGACCGGATGCGCCGCGAGTACAAGGTGGACGCGAACGTGGGCAAGCCGCAGGTCGCCTACCGCGAGACCATCACCCGCGAGGTCGAATCGGAAGGGAAGTACATCCGCCAGAGCGGGGGTCGCGGGCAGTACGGCCATGTCTGGCTGCGCCTGCGTCCGCTGCCGCCCGCCGGCGGTTTCCGCTTCGTCAACAAGATCCAGGGCGGAGTGATCCCGAAGGAGTACATCCCTGCCGTCGGGAAAGGCGTAGTGGAGGCGGCGCAGGGCGGCGTGCTCGCGGGCTACCCCATGGTCGACGTCGAGACGGAGCTGTTCGACGGTAGCTACCACGAGGTGGACTCGAACGAGATGGCGTTCAAGATCGCCGGCTCCATCGGCTTCAAGGACGGCGCCCGTAGGGCAGGGCCCATCCTGCTCGAACCGATCATGGCGACGGAGGTGGTGATGCCGGAGCCGTTCATGGGAAACGTGATCGGGGACCTCTCCGCCCGCCGCGGCAAGATCCTCCACATGGAACCGCGCGCGGGAATGCAGGTGGTCACCGCACACGTTCCATTGGCGGAGATGTTCGGCTACTCGACGTCGCTGCGTTCCGCGACCGAGGGGCGCGCCATCTACACCATGCAGTTCCATCACTATGCGCCGGTCCCGGGCCACATTGCGGAGACCCTGGTCAGGCGCTGATTGCAAAGTTCGGGGGTCTGGCGTAAAAACCCGCCCCCTCTAGAGAGCACAGGCAACACTTCACGGCAGGCGAGAGCGAGGAGCAGGACCCATGGCCAAGGAGAAGTTCGAGAGAAAGAAGCCGCACGTCAACGTCGGGACCATCGGCCACGTCGACCACGGCAAGACCACGCTGACCGCAGCGCTGACCAAGGTGTCCGCGGACAACGGCTGGTCGAAGTTCGTCTCGTACGATGAAGTGGCCAAGGCCTCGGCCGCCCAGGGCCGCCGCGATGCGACCAAGATCCTCACCATCGCGACCTCGCACGTCGAGTACGAGTCGAAGAAGCGACACTATGCGCACGTGGACTGCCCGGGCCACGCCGACTACGTGAAGAACATGATCACCGGCGCGGCGCAGATGGACGGCGCCATCCTGGTGGTCTCCGCGGTGGACGGGCCCATGCCGCAGACCCGCGAGCACGTGCTCCTCGCCTCGCAGGTGAACGTGCAGCGCATCGTCGTGTACCTCAACAAGGTCGACCTGGTGGACGACCCCGAGCTGCTCGACCTGGTCGAGATGGAGATCCGCGACCTGCTCAAGCAGTACAAGTTCCCTGGGGACGAGACGCCCATCATCCGGGGGGCCGCAATCAAGGCCCTCCAGGGCGACAAGGGCGAGCAGGGCGCCGGCTCCATCATCAAGCTGATGGACGCGATGGACACCTACATCCCCGAGCCGGTGCGCGAGACCGACAAGCCGTTCCTCATGCCGGTGGAGGACGTGTTCTCCATCGCCGGCCGCGGCACCGTCGCCACCGGCCGCATCGAGCGCGGCAAGATCAAGGTGGGCGAGGAAGTGGAGATCGTCGGGCTGCGGCCCACCACCAAGACGGTGGTGACCGGAGTCGAGTCGTTCCGCAAGCTGCTCGACGAGGGCCTGGCCGGCGACAACGTGGGCTGCCTGCTCCGCGGCATCAAGCGCGAGGAGATCGAGCGCGGCCAGGTGCTCTCCAAGCCGGGCTCGGTGACGCCGCACACCAAGTTCAAGGCGAACGTCTACGTGCTCACCAAGGACGAGGGCGGGCGGCACACGCCGTTCCTGAACGGCTACAAGCCGCAGTTCTACTTCCGCACCACGGACGTCACCGGGACCGTCAAGCTCCCCACCGGAGTGGAGATGGTCATGCCGGGCGACAACATCGAGATGGAAGTCGAGCTGATGATGCCGATCGCAATGGACAAGGAAGTGCGCTTCGCCATCCGCGAGGGCGGCCGCACCGTCGGCGCCGGCGTGGTGACGGCGGTGATCGCATAAGGAATCGAAGTGGCCGGGCCTCCGGCGGAAACCGGGGGCCCGGCGCTGTTTCGGTCTTTGAGAAGAGGTATCGATGGCGACCCAGAAGATCCGGATCCGGCTGAAGGCGTATGACTACAAGCTGCTCGATCAGTCGGCCGGCGAGATCGTCGAGACGGCGAAGCGCACGGGCGCGAAGGTGGTGGGACCGATCCCGCTGCCCACGCGGATCAACAAGTTCACCGTGTTGCGCTCCCCGCACGTGGACAAGAAGTCCCGTGAGCAGTTCGAGATCCGCACGCACAAGCGGCTCCTCGACATCCTCGAACCCACCCAGCAGACGCTCGACGCCCTGATGAAGCTCGATCTGAGCGCCGGCGTCGACGTCGAGATCAAGAGCTGACCATGGCGACCCTGGACGTCATCAACCTCGAGAAGCAGAAGGTCGGAACCATCGATCTTCCCGACGACATCGTGAACGCGCCCGTCGACGAGCACCTCTTCTACGAGGTGGTCAAGGCGCAGCTCGCCTCGCGGCGCGCGGGAACGCAGTCGGTGAAGAACCGCACGCTGGTCTCGGGCGGCGGCAAGAAACCCTACAAGCAGAAGGGCACCGGACGCGCGCGCCAAGGCAGCATCCGCGCCAGCCAGTGGGTGGGCGGCGGCAAGGCCATGGGGCCCAAGCCGCGCGACCACGAGTACCACGTGCCCAAGAAGGTGCGGAAGGCGGCGCTGCGGGCGGCGATCAGCAAGCGCAACCAGGACAAGGCGCTGGTGGTGGTGGACGCCTGGGCGCCGGCGAAGCCGTCGACGAAGGAGGCGGTCAACGCCTTCGCGAAGCTCGGCATCGAGAGCGCCCTGGTGCTCGGGCTGAAGGACAACCAGAACCTGTTCAAGTCCGTGCGCAATGCGCGCAAGTACCAGTTCCTGCCCGTCGAGGGCGCGAACGTCTACGACATCCTGCGCCACCAGACGCTGCTCCTGACCAAGGACGCGGCGGCGGCGCTTTCGGGGGTGCTGGCGTGAACCGCTTCGAGATCATCAAGCGCCCGCTCGACACCGAGAAGCTCGA
>MNFJ01000018.1 GCA_001918155.1 Deltaproteobacteria bacterium 13_1_40CM_4_68_19 | reverse complement strand
CGCCCTCGACCCCGCGTCGCGCACGCTCCGCACCGAGGTTGATCTCCCGAACCCGAAGGGCGAGCTTCTCCCCGGAATGTACGTCGACGTCTCGCTCGACGTCGCGCTTTCGCACCAGGTGATCCGGGTGCCGTCGAGCGCCGTGATCGCGGATTCCCGGGGCGTGCACGTCGCCGTCGTGGACGGGATCGGGAAAGTGCGCTTGGTGGCGGTGACGCCAGGGCTGGACAACGGCGCCACGGTCGACCTGGTTGCCGGCCTTTCGGGCGGCGAGCAGGTCATGGTGACTCCGCCGAGCAGCGTCACGGACGGCATGCAGGTCCAGGCGGTGAGCGGGGGATGATCGCGCTTTTGGCCATCCTCCTCGCCCAGGCCTCGCCGGCCCGCGTGCTCACTCTCGCGGAAGCTCAGCGCGTGGCCCAGGAGCGGCAGCCGCAGCTCCGCGCCGCGCGAGGGAACACCGAGGCGGCGGAGGGGCGGGTCGAGCAATCCCGCTCCGGACTGCTCCCGCAGCTGTCCGCCGCCTCGAGTTGGGAGCGAACGACCAACAACTTCCTCTTCCGTCCAGGCGTAGCCGCCCGCCCGGGCTTGGCCACTTCCTGGTCCGGCATCAATTACTTCGACAACGCCGTGACGCTCTCGCAGCTCGTCTGGGACTTCGGGCAGACCAGCAACTTCTGGCGCTCGTCGCAGGCCAGCGCGCGCGCGACGGCGGATCAGGAGCGCGTCACCCTCCAACAGACCCTCCTCCAGGTCCGCGCTGCCTTCTTCAACGCGGTCGCCTTCAAGGAGCTCCTCGCGGTCGCGCGCGAGACGCTGGCCAACCAGCACAATCACCGCACGCAGATCCGGGGATTCGTGCAGGCGGGCACACGGCCTCCCATCGACCTGTCGCAGGCGGAGTCGGACTACGCCTTCGCGGAGGTGGCGGTCGTCAATGCGGTCAACGCGTACGAGCGATCCAAGGTGCTGCTGAACCAGGCCATGGGTCTGGAGGCGCCCATCGATTACGACGTCGCCAGCGACGGGCTCCCGCCCCAGGCCGACGAAGACGGCTCGTTCGAACCGCTCCTCCAGAACGCGCTGGCGGCGCGGCCGGAGATCGCCTCCGCGACGGAGCAGGTCAAGGCACAGCAGCTCCTGATCCAGTCCGCACGCGGCTCTTATGCTCCCGCCGTCGCGCTTCAAGGGTCGTTCGTCCAAGCCTCGGAGGCCGGCTCGAACTACTCGGGCTGGAACGTCGCCGGGGGAGTCACCCTCACCTGGAACCTGTTCCAGGGCGGGCTGACGAATGGACGGGTGCACGAGGCAGAGGGCAACCTCGCCTTTGCGGCCGCGCAGCTCGACGTGCTGCGGCAGCAAGTGCGCGTCGACGTGGACCAGGCGCTGCTCGCCATTCGCGCGGCGAAAGCAGCGCTCGCCGCGGCGAGCAGGGCGCTGCTCGCCGCGCGCCAGCGCTTGTCGCTCGCGGAAGGGCGCTATCAGAACGGGTCCGGCAGCGTGATCGAGCTGGGCGACGCGCAGATCGCCGCCTCGAACGCGGCGGCGCAGGTGGTCCAGACGGACTTCCAGCTGGCCACCGCGCGCGCCCAGCTGCTGTTCGCGCTGGGTCGCGCGTAGAGAGCGCATGTCATGCGCTCTAGAACACATCTCATGAACCGGCTGGCAACCGGTTTGCGCTCAACCGTAGCCGCTAACCGGCCTTCGGCCGGCGCGGCTAGAACACATCTCATGAACCGGCTGGCAACCGGTTTGCGCTCAACCGTAGCCGCTAACCGGCCTTCGGCCGGCGCGGCTGGTCCCGGTTCGAGTCATAGGTGAGCTGCGGAAAGAACAACGAATCGTGACCCCAGTCGCGAGGCGTTTCGTATCGCCTGCGCTGCTCGGCGAGCGGGTCGGGTCTCGCCCAGGGCTGCAGCGCTTGAGGGGGCACCTCTGGGACAGAGAGCGGCGCGTAGACGGCGGGCGCGAGCACTCCGTCGTCCTCGGTAATTTCGCTGGTCCCAGGCGGAGAAATCACACGGAGTGTGATGGCGCCCTTCGCGGCGCCCTCCACGACGACATGGTCCTTGCCGCCCATGGTGTAGAGCCAGATTTCGCTGGTCTCGTCGGGCAGGAACGTCCTGTGAAAGAACGGAGCGGAGGCCCTCTCTGCGGTGCTCTCCTCGCGCGCATAGATGGACACCTCGATTGCGCCGCTGGCTTGCCGTCGAATCTGGAAGTCCTCGGCGCGATTCGTCCCTCGTACGTCGACGTCGTCCGCCAGGAATCGGTAGTACTCGCGCGACGTGTCGGTGAGCAGGTCCCGGCGTGAGCGCAGGGCCCGCTCCAGGACGGGAACTTCGACGGGCGTGTCCCAGACCTCCCGCCAATGGTCGCCCAGGAGCAAACGGCGGAGCCAGCCGGCCTGGTAGCGGGCGCCGGCTGCGACGGTGACCGTTCGCGGCGCTTCGACCTCCGCGGCCGCCGCAGCCCCCGCCGCCAGGCAGATCGCGGCGATCAATGCTGACCGATTGAGCATGATGGCCCCAGTCGCCAGCGCATCCCCCGGTGCTGTGTGTGAGCTCCGTCGACGCGAGCTCGACTCAGCGCGCCTCGCTGACAGCGGTCGTCACCGCCATCAGGTCATCACGGCGGTTCTGCCGCCATGCGGCCTTGTCGTGTCCGGGCGCGCGCGGACGCTCCTCGCCGTAGCTGATCGTCGTGATGCGCGAGGGTTCGAGACCGAGGTTCAGGAGGTACGTCCTCGCAGCGTCGGCACGGCGCTGGCCGAGGGCCAGGTTGTACTCACGCGTGCCCCGCTCGTCGCAGTTTCCCTCGATGCGCAGGTTCTGGTCGGGGCGCTGCTGCGCCAGATCGAAGAACGCCTGCAGCGTGTCCCGTGCCTGCGCACTCAGCTCGGAGCTGTCGAATCCGAAGTAGACGCTGGTCGTGACGATCTCGACGCTGAGCGGCGCTGGTGCTCGCTTGGCCTCAGGCGCGGAAGAAGGCGGCGGAGGGGGGGCTGCTTGCACAATCGGCTCCGCCGGCGCTGGAGGCGGAGGCGGTTGCGCGTGCGAGCAGGCTGCGGCGGTCAAGGTCGCGGCCGCGAGGACAAGGACGGATTTCATGTTCACGCTCTCTCGGGCGCAGCAAGGCGTGCGCCCGCCTGCACGGGGTCTGGCAAGCGCATGTCTACGAGGCCTGTGGTACGCGCGGGAACTTGTCGAGGATCGCCGTGACCGTCTTCCAAAGGTCCTGCTCGTATTGCGCCTCGTTGTCGGAGACGTTGGCCACTCCCTGTCCGCGCCAGAGGAGCTCCTTGGTCTTGGGATCGATCACGTCGATGATCACTGTGCCCTGGGTGTACTGCGAGACCGTCGGTTGCACATACGGCCCGAAGCCCCACCAGCGCGGGTAGTAGGGATACCCATAATCCCAGTAGGTGACGTCCAGCTTGTCCTTCGTCGACGCGTAGTACGCGACGGTGAAGTCCGGAGTGTCAGAGAAGGCATAGCCGCGGTTTTCGAATCCCTTGACGAGGTCGGCGCGCAAGGCGCGGTTCGAGATCGAGTTCACGAGCATCGGATCGTTCTCGGACGCGTCGCTCGGGGATTGCCTCTTGGCGTGCTGCATGATGCCGAACGTCCGCAAGGTCTGCAGATTTGCATCGGGGCTCGTCACCGTGCGCACGTCGACGGACGCGCAGGCGGTGAGCGCAAGAAAGATCGCTGCGGGCGTGGCCAGCGGACGGCGGGTCGTCATCGCTTCCTCCATTTGAAGGCCGCCCGAGACGTGAAGGCGGCGACAGGATCATGTGCAGGCGACGTGCCAGCGCGAATCGAGGTGCAAACTGCCCGCGATTGGCCCGCCCTGATCAATCCGTAGACGCTTCGCGAAGAACAGCTGTCGGGCGCCAGGACATCGCCCGGTCCCAAGCGCGAAGAGGCGAATCCGGCGTGACAGCGATCCAGCCTTCGCGAGAGATCGAGGCCGTGGAACGCAGCCCGATCGGCTGACGATGACGGATAACCGGCTGACGATGACGGATAACCGGCTGACGATGACGGATAACCGGCTGACGGCCGCCTGCGGATTGCCGGGTCGATCAGGACGCGGGGCCGGTATGGTGGACCTTTCCCGCGACCGGTCTCTCCATGATCTGCGTCGATTGCGGCGGGACGTGCGTCGCCTGCACCGTCGCCTCCATGCCGACGAGTGCACTCAAGGTGAAAGCCGCGGCAACGGCCCAGACCAGCAGCAGACCAACCGGAAGTCCCCATTCTCGAAGGTGGTTCATCATTTTCTTCCTCCTGTTGCGGGGAGACTAGCGGCGCGGCCAACCGGATCGACGCTGTCCGACGGGGGGCGGTCTTCCGATCACGAGGCGCCTTCCGTTGCAAACCAGGCGCATCGGGCCTGTTGCCCGGCGTAGCGGACAAGGCACGACCGTCCCCCGACGAGTGACGCGACATCGGTCGGCGATCCTGCCCGTGTCGTCCTCGCGATCCGGTCGTCCGTCCGATCGCAGCGCCAGCGCAGGCACAACGCGGTTAGCTTCTTCAGCGACGAGAAGGGAGAGCGATATGAAGATCGCACTTACCGCGATGATGACCGCAGTCGCGACCGGGTTGCTCGTCTTCGCGCAGCCCGGCGCGGCGCCGATCGACGTTGCGTCGGGCGGCAACTCGCAGCCGGCACTCGCTGCGCAATCCGCGTCGATCGAAGGCGACCCGCTCCCGCCGCCGCCGCAAACCTCGCCTCGTTTGCCGCGTTCCGAGACGGTGAGCTACGGCGCGGCCGACGCGGCGCCCCCCGTCCCGCCCGCGCCCCCCGACGCTCGGGCAGCCTACCTCCAGGAGTTGGTCGAGCAGGCGCGGCAGCAGAACGAGCAGCTCGCGGAGATCGACGACGAGCTCGCGGCGCAGCGGCGGCAGGCGGCAGAGGAGGAATCGGAGCGACAGGCCGAGGCGGAGCAAGAGAGCGCGCAGCATGTTGCGACGCTGCAGGCGCTGGACACCCTCCGCCGCGTGGAAGAGATGCTCGCGTTCGGAAACTCGGACGGCGTCGACGAGGAGCTCGCCAACGCCAGCGGGGCGCTCTGGGGACGCACGCGCCTCGACGTGGAGGCGGCGCGCGAGGCGCTGTCGAACGAGGACCTCTTCCTGGCGCGAGAATATCTCGCTGCCGCTCTCGCCGAGAGGCGACGGCCCTTGTACTGAGGCCCGTTCTTCGTCTGCAGAACCGATGCGGTGTCGGCCCGGCCGACGCCGGTGAGCTTTGCGGTCTCCCAGGAGAGCTCGTCGACGATCGCTGATCGATCCACGACGGTCGGCGATCAAACTGTCGAATCGCTCGACAAGGGCAGCTCCCGCGCGGACGCACCGCACGAGCGGACCTCTCGAGCCCGAGATTGGCGCACCGGTTGCATCGCCGGGTGAGCCAGCTCTTGCGGAGGTGTGGGTGACGATGATGAGGTCATGGATGGCGGTGTTGCCAGCTGCGTGCTTGCTGTGTTGCTCGCACGCGTCAGCAGCTCCCGAGCCGCCGGCCGCCGTGGGCGAGGCGGTGCTCCAGCAGAGTCCCGAGCAGTTGGAGCAATTGGTGGCGCCGATCGCGCTGTACCCCGACGCGCTGGTTGCGCAGATCCTCGCCGCCTCGACGTACCCCACCGAGATCGTGGAGGCGGACCGTTGGGTGCAGCAGCACCCCGAATTGAAGGGGGAGCAGCTGGCCCAGGCCGTCGATCAGCAATCCTGGGATCCCAGCGTCAAGGCGGTCACGCAGTTTCCCTCCGTGCTGGCGAACATGGACAAGAACCTTTCCTGGGCGTCGGCGCTGGGCGACGCATACGTGAACCAACAGCAGGCCGTGCTCGACGCCGTGCAGACGATGCGCAGGCGAGCCCAGGAGGCGGGGAACCTCAAGACCACCCCCCAGGAAAACGTCGTCACGCAGGGCCAGTCGATCGTGATCCAGCCGGCAAACCCCGAGGTGGTCTACGTGCCGGTCTACGATCCGTGGCTGGTCTACGGCCCGCCGCTGGTCGCATACCCCGGCTGGTTCTGGTACCCCGGCCTGTACGCCGCCGGCCCGGGGATTTCGTTCGGAATCGGTTTCGGGCTCGGCTTCTACGGTGGATTCGGCTGGGGATGGCACCACTGGGACGCCGACTGGCGCGGCCACCGCGTGATGTACGACCACGACAGGTATGTCTCGCACAGCCGAACCTTCATGGACCGGAACCATTTCTACCGCGGCGGCCCCGGATTCCACGGCGGCCCGGAATTTCACGGAAGCCCTGAATTCCACGGCGGGCCAGACGGTCACGGAAGCCCTGAATTCCACGGCGGGCCAGACGGTCACGGCGGCCCTGGATTCCACGCCGGGCCGGACGGTCACGGCGGCCCTGGATTCCACGGCGGCGGCGTTGCGGCTGCTCCGGCGTTCCATGGATCAGCGGCCCCGCATCCCCAGGCGGGCACTCGTTCCGGCGCCTTCAGCGGGTTCGATCATGGAGGCGTGGCGAGAGGCTTTTCGTCGCGCGGGCAGTCGAGTTTCGGAGGTGGATTCCACGGTGGCGGATTCCACGGCGGCGGAGGTCACAGATGATTCGATTCAAGGGAGCATTCGCATCATTGGCAGTAGTCGTCGCAACCTGGGCGCCGGCAAGCAGGGCCCAGCAGGCACACCCGAAGACCTACCGCACCGCGGAAGAAGCCGCACAGGCGCTCTTCCTGGCGGTCCAGGCCGGGGACGAGCCAGGAGTCTCGCAAATCCTCGGAGGAGACAGCGGACTCTTCTCGGTCGGCGACAAGGATCAGGATGATCTTGATCGCCAGACATTCCTCGACAAATACCGCCAGATGCACCGCCTCGCTCGCGAACCGGACGGAACCATCCTCTACCTCGGCGCGGAGAACTGGCCCTTTCCCATCCCGCTCGTCTCCAGGAAGGGCGCCTGGTCCTTCGATGCGCAGACCGGGACGCGCGAGATCCTGTTCAGGCGCATCGGGGCGAATGAATCGTTCGCCATCGACGTCTGCCAGGCGCTCGCCCGGGCGGACCAGGTAGACCCGGCGGCTTTCGTCGGCAACAGGGTTCCGTTCCACGGGTACTACTTCCGCGCCCTGCCGGCACCGGGAAAGCAAGCTTCCTTCGTCGCGTACCCGGCGGAGTACCGCTCGTCGGGCGTGATGACCTTCCTCGTGGAGCACGACGGCGTGGTGTACGAACGCGACCTGGGTCCTGACACCGCGAAGGTCGCAGGAAGCATGACCGACAAGAAACCGGATTCGACATGGCACGCGCTGCAATGAGCGGCGGTCGCCACCAATTGCTCCGGGAGCACCTGATGGGCAACGTCCTCGACATCCCCCGGGCGCCCGTGACCACGGTCACCGGGCTTCGACCGCGCGTGCATCGACGCCCGAGAGTGAGCCGCGTGGTGGCGCGGCGGAACAAGAGCCTTGTGTTCCTCGACCCGAAGAAGATCTGGGCGTTCGAAGCGGCGGACCGGCTGACGTTCGTGCACTCGCGGGAGGGTAGGTTCGCCATCGATCTGTCGCTGACGGCGATCGAGGCATCGTTCGGCCGCGCCCTCTTCCGCGTGCACCGCAATTGGGTGGTGAACCTGGCGTACGTCAAGGAGCTGGAGCGTGTCATGGGAGGGACGTCGCTGACGATCGGAGGCGACCTCGAGCGCGGAGAGCAGACCATCCGTGCACCCGTCTCGCACGACCGCGCCAAGGCGCTCCGGAACGTGCTACTGAAGAACGCGACCGGACTGCGCAACCTCTGACCTTCGGGATGCCTCCAGGGCTCTTTGCATCGATCCCGGCCGTCCAGGCATCAACATGAACGTGAAAGGAGCGGATATGTATCCGACGAAGAACGACCTACCGGAAACGACGCGGCGGCAGATGATCGACCTGTGCAACGCGCGGCTCGCCGATGCCATCGATCTGCAAACGCAGACGAAGCAGGCGCACTGGAACGTCAAGGGCCCCCACTTCATTGCCTTGCATGAGCTCTTCGACAAGGTGAACGAGGACGTGGAGGACTACGTCGATCTGATCGCCGAGCGCGCCGTCCAGTTGGGCGGGGGCGTCGAGGGCACAGCGCGTTCGGTCGCCAAGCGATCGACGCTGCCCGAATACCCCGTGAAGGCCGGGAGCGGCCGGCAGCACGTCGACGCTCTCTCCTCGGTGCTGGCGGCGTTCGGCAAGCTCGCTCGAGGCGCCATCGAGGAGAGTCAACGCGTGAACGATCAAGATACCAACGACATCTTCATCGAGATCTCCCGGGGCGTGGACAAATGGCTCTGGATGGTCGAGGCACACCTCCAGTCGGAGGGGTGAGGGCCGAGGCAGGCCGCGTGACCGGGTTGCGCGTCCCGGCTGGCGGCGACGACGAGGCGACGAGGGCGGAGGAAGCGATCGACGAG
>MNFJ01000162.1 GCA_001918155.1 Deltaproteobacteria bacterium 13_1_40CM_4_68_19 | reverse complement strand
CCGCGTACAACTTGCCGTCGTTGTTGTCCCCCGGCCAGTTGGCGAGATGCGTTCCCGACTCCGGAATGTTCTGCAGGTAGGCGCGCCAGTCCTTACCGGCCTCAATCAGCTGGCCGGCAAGCGAAGGCAGGTTCACGCGCCAGCGATGGCTCGAGGCATTGGCCGGTGGACCGTAGTCGATAGCGACAGACGGCGAGTCGTCGTCGCTGATGCCGACGGTGCTTCCCGCTGGATACAGGTGCCCGGTCCCGACGACGTCAGTCCCGGTCCAGTCGCCCGTGATCATGGCGACATAGTTGGGCAGGCTCGGGTGCCAGACACCGTGATAGTTCGGCGCCACGTTGTAGGTCTTCGCAAGCTCGGTGATCTTCGGAGCCATCGGGTTGTCGAGGATTCCGTTGCTCCCGAAGCTCGTAAAGCTGTTGTGGTTCTCGAGCACGATCACGAACACGTGATCGAGCTCGGGTACGCCGTCTCGTCCATCGGCACGCGCAGCGGGCGGACGCGCGGAGAGTGCAAGGATCGCTACGAGGCCGAACAAACAGGTTCTCATCGAAGAACACTCCTGATCGTGCTTGCGCACGATCGGCTTTGGTTGGCAGAGCGCGCGCAGCCTGCGCCCCCGCGCGTGTCGTGCGATTGACTTCTCTGTGAAAAGGGAAAGCAGCGTGTCGACGAAGGCCAACGCCCAAGCCACGCGGTTTCGCTCGCGATTAAGCCGGGTTGCGGCCGTCGTGCGAAGTGGATCCGGACCAATGTCGGCCGGACTATCGTCGGACGCGGGAACGGAAATTCGAGCGTGCCACGCTCGAAGCGATGCTTCCCAGGGGACGGCGAGCTGAAGTTGCCGCTACGCCGCTGTCGCCCTGGTGTGCGCGGCCGACTGCGAGGCGAGCCTCTCGGAGCGGTACCAGGCCACCTCGTCGGCTAAGGTCTCCCGAAGCGGCCGACGCTTCCAGCCCAGCTCCTGCTCGGCCTTCGCGGAGGTCACGGCCAGCCGCGCCTGCATCATTCGCACGGCCTGCAGGGTGACAAGGGTCTTTCCCCCAGTGATCTTCGCCCAGGTCTGGGAGACGGCGGCGTAGACCAGCGCCACCGGATACGGAATCCGCGACCGCGGGCCGGAAGCCCATCATGGCCCTCCCGAGAAAGCGACCTAGCGGGCCCGAGCGCAGATACCACCACGGAGATCTCCGGCGGGCGCTGGTGGACGCCGCGCTCGCGCTGATCTCCGAGGGCGAGTTGGGGACCTTCTCCCTCCGAGAGGTGGCGCGGCGGGCGGGCGTTACGCCGGCTGCGCCCTACCACCACTTCAAGGACAAGACCGCGCTGCTGGCAGCGGTGGCAGAGGAGGGGTTCCTGGCGCTCTGCGGACGGCTCGAGGCCGCGCTGGCCCGCCTGGCGACAACTGATTTGCGCGGGCGCTTCGCGGCGCTCGCTCGCGCCTACCTGGAGTTCGCGCGCGCCCACCCAGCCCACTACCGGGTCATGTTCCTGCCAGAGATCAAATCCCACCAGGAGCACCGGTCGTTCCACGCGGCGGCGGACCGCACGCTGGAGGTGCTGGCCAAGCAGGTCCGGTTGGCAATGCCGCAGGCTTCTCCCCAGGAGGTGATGCTGAGGACGGTGTTGATCTGGTCCACCGGCCACGGCTTGGCCTCGCTCTGGAACGACGGCGTGCTCGATCAAAAGCTGGACCTGCGCAGCGAGCGCGCGTTCCTCGACGCGACCGTGGAGCAGATGGCCACCTTCGCGTCGGGCATTTCGGCGTCGGCAAAGCCACCGGCGCGCACCCCTCGCCGCCGATAGTCGCAAATCCGGTATTGACGCAGTTGTGCCAATCGTGGGTGGTCAGCCCCTGAGGCTGCGGTTCGGTTGTGCTACCGGGACCGATGATTTTTCGCCGCCAGGTCGGTCCAGGAAACAAACGGAACTCGGAGAGCCGCTTTCTGTCTGGCGGGGTCGGCCGAACTGCGCAGATTTGTTGCGCGCGGGGGCCGATTCCGCGCTCTCGTTGAACTGAAGGAGGCACGCATATGGGTTTGAAGGGAAGCTCGAAGATCTTTCCTCACCTCTGGTACGCGAAAGAGGCCGAGGAGGCGGCGGCGTTCTACACGTCGATCTTCCCCGACTCGCGCGTCGACCGGGTAACGCCCTTGCACAGTGATTCGCCCAGCGGTCCGGCGGGTTCGGTGAAGGTCGTGGACTTCACGCTCTTTGGCCAGCGCTTCCAGGCCATCAGCGCCGGGCCGCTCGACCCGTTCAATCACGCGATCTCGTTGGTCGTCATTTGTAACGATCAGGCTGAGCTCGATCGCTATTGGGACGCGCTGCTCAAAGGCGGCAAGGCCGAGGCATGCGGATGGCTGCAAGACAAGTACGGCGTGAGTTGGCAGATCGTCCCGGCCGTCATGGACGAAATGATGAGCGACAAGGACCCGGTGCGCTCGAAGCGTGTCAGCGACGCGATGTTGAAGATGGTCAAGCTGGACATCGCGAAGCTGCAGGCCGCGTACGGCGGTAAGAGCTAGAGGCGGCGCGCAGACGCGGCAGAGCAGGGCGAACGCCCGGCCAGTGGCCCACGCGGTAGAGGACGGCTTTCTCCAGGTCCTCCAAGAAGCGCGAGGGCAAAGCCGTTCCTCATTGGATCTGCCGGTCGGCGGAGACTGCGGCCTGGTTGATGACCTCGACCGAGGTAAAGCGTCTGCGCCGTTAATCCGGCGCAGGGCGCAGGACGTCCGGCGGACGGCGAAAGTCGCAGCTCGCGTCATCTTGCCACGACGCAACGAGCGGGGGCTGAGGTGGATTCCGCTCCGGACCGGGGCCTTTGCGTGGATCTGGATCCAGCGCTCGGCGAAACGTGGGCGGCGACGTCGACCGCGACGGGGTCGCCACTTTTGACGGGTGAACCTATTGTTCCAGGTACGCCCCCAGTACGTGCTGATCGTAGTCGATGAGCGCGCCGGTCATGACGCCGGACTCGGGGCTCAAGAGATACGTGGCCAGACCGGCCATCTGCGCCGGCTTGGCCAGCTGCTTCATCGGCTGCCGGGACTCGGCGCGTTGCAGCCAGCCGTCGGTCGCGCCGTGGAACTTCCGTTGAGTCGCATCCTCACCCGGCGTGTCCGTCCAGCCCGGCAGGATGGCATTGCACCGCACCCAATGGGTCCGATAGGCATTGGCCACATTCTTCGTCAGGGTCGCCAGCGAGCCCTTCGACGCCGAATAGGCGGTGAGGTAGGGCTGACCACAATGGGCGGTCTGCGAGAGGATATTCACGATCGAGCCCGGCTTCTTCGTATCGAGGAGGTGCTGCACCAAGCGCTGCATGAGAAAGAAGGGCCCGCGCACGTTGGTGTTGAACGTCTCCTCCCAAATTTCCGGCGTGACTTCGAGGAGCGTCCCGCGCGCCGACGTGGCGGCGGCGTTGACGAGGCCATTCACGGCGCCGAAATGTTCCACCGCGGCATCGATCAGCCGCAGACAATCGGCGACGACCGATTGATCGGTCCTGACGAAGATGGCGTCGGCACCCCGCGCCCGCAGCTGGGCAACGGCGGCGGCACCCTTCTCCTCGTTGCGGCCGGCCAGCGCGATCCGCCGGCAGCCCTCCTCGACCAGCTGCTCCGCTATGGCGAAGCCGATGCCCTGCGCGCCCCCGGTGATGACGGCGATGGTCCCTTCATTGCGTCTGGTCAGCTCGGACATCGATCGCGCTCCTTCCGAAATCCCTGCATGTTATCGGGAATCGCTTGACCTTGGGCGCGTGCGGCGTGTCTTCCTCCCGGTGCGCCTTGCTCGCTTCGTGCCGGCGCTCGTCCTTCTCGCTCTCCCAGCTCGGCGCCGAGTGGATCTCGCCGATTTTCGCTACTTCCGCGCGCTCGCCATCGATCTGGCCGGCCGCATCGGCAGTCTCCTTCCCGGGCGGAGGAGGGGGTCGCGCCTGGCTCGCACTACATTCCTTCCTCCAACCTCTTCTTGACCGCGAGTGTGTCGCGAAGGATTGGCAGGACCGCGCGGTCCTTGGGTCGGCCGGCGGCTTGTTTCGAGCGGATCACATCGACCAAGGCCGCGACCCGAAGCTTCTCGTCGCCGACCGCGACGATCTGCGCGCGCGACCGGACGGATGAGAATGTCAGGCCGCCGGAAATGCGGTCGTAATGGATCTCGACAGGCACCGCGAGCCGGCCCTCGATCCATTCGACCTTGCTCAGCCCAGAGACCGGCATTGGGACAGATCCCCCGATCTCGTCCGCGAACCGGACGAGCTTCCGCCGATTCGGTCTCGTGTCCCGGATCAGCAGATCGATATCCTGCGTCGTCACCGGCGCCCCGTTCAGCATGCTCGCGCAATTGCCGATGACGATGGCGTCGAGTTTCGCCGCGCGAAGCGCCTTTGCGAGCGCGACCAGCGTCTTCTCCGAGATGTCAGAAGACATACCGGCCGTCGTTCCGGCGCGCGACGAATACGGCCCGACGCGCTGGCGGCAAAAGCAGGCAGCGCACGATCAGGCGCAGGTCCGCCGGATCCACGCCCGGAAGCTCCGGCGCGAGGATCGCGCAGAGTTCCCGGGCTCTGCGGGCGAGCACCTCCACATCTCGGGGCCGTCCGCCGCGCGCACCGTTGCGCCGTGCCGCGGCGCGCTTGGCCGCGCTCCTGCTCCGGCCCCCTCGCCGTCCCATATCCGCGGCATCCAATGCCAGCGATCATAACCCAAGCGTTTGGGTTTGTCAGCCGCGTCGCTGCAGAGCGAAGGGCGCCCTCCCGCGCTAGCATCGCCCCCGCCGAGGTGGCGGCGTCGATCGCGCGATCGTCAGGGCGATGCTGTCTGTGCTCGGCCTCCACTTGGCCGGGCCGCCGTCATTTGGACCCAACCGTCACCTCGCGGCGCTCCCAGCCAGGCTCCTCCAATATCCGGAAGACGAAATGGGCGAGATCGACGCGCGAGATCGGGCCCGGGGGAGCCTCTTTCGCATCCACGGCCACGGTGGAGTGGGTCGGCCCACCATCCGTCAGCCGCGTCGGCCGTAAAATCACATACGGCAGACGGCTCGCCCGGATGATGCCTTCGGCCCGGCTGATGTCTTCGAACATCTTCTTGTGCGTCGTCCGGGTGATGGCGGAGCGGAGCTCCGACACACCCTGCGCCTGCATCGCGCTGTCGCCAGCCCCGAGCCAGGAGACGAAGATGAAGCGCTTGAGAACTTTGACGGCTTGCAGCTCCCGGACCAGGTTCTGCACACAGGCCGTCATCACGGGCTTGCGCGCGCCCAAGGCGGACACGACAAATCGACATTCCTCGATTGCGGCCTGGACGTCTTCTCCTGACCCGGCATCGCCTTTGATGAGGGTCAAGTTGTAATTGGCGCGCGTGATCTTTTCGGGGTCGCGGACGAGCGCGCTCACCTCGAAGCCATGCTCGAGAGCGCTCGTGATCAGGTGCGTGCCCAACCCTCCACTCGCTCCCAGGATAGCGATGCGGCTCATGGACGCGATTATCGCACGCCGCCGCAAGTCATCGACTCGAGGTGTGACGACCGCATGGCCTCGATGCCGTGACCTCGAGCGGCGTCCGTGATGACCGAAACTGGCGAGCCTCGCTCGCACGGGTACGATCGGGCGAAACAGAAACGGGTCACCGTGGAGATACTTTCCTTCCGCGTGGCGAATTGTGGCACGACGACAGCGGTCACTGGTTCCGCTCGTACGGAAACGAAAATTGGGAATTCGACAGCGACGGGCTCATGCGGCGCCGCCTTGCGAGCATCAACGACCTGCCCATCGGCGAGGCCGAGCGCAAGTACTTCTGGCCGCTCGGTCGTCGTCCGGACGATCATCCCGGCTTGTCGGACCTCGGGCTCTAAGCGCGACTTCAGCGAAGAATTCGCGCGGGTGTGCAATGCAGGAGCAAAGGTCGCTTGCCGGTCGACGGACCGTTAGAGGGCCGTCGACCCAGGCGTAGGGTGGGGCTGGCGCGCCGGCCGGACCAGCCGAGGAACGAGCCGCCGCAGCTTGCGTCCTATTGCCGGATGCACGCGACGAACGATGATGTGCCTCCTATGCCAGACCGCGATGAGCCCCAGGCGGACGCGGCGCCGGCGGCAAAGGACGCTCTTCGGCGTGCAGTCGAGCTGGCGCAATCGGCGTTCAAGGACTGGATCAACGCCGCCTCTCGGGTGAACGACATCGGTTGGCTGCTCGCGAATGCGATCGGCGGCAGCCACGCCGAAATTGCCCGGCTGCTGCAAGCGCGAGATGAGGCGCAGGCGGAGGCCGACAGGTTGCGCACCGCGTACGAGGCTGCAAGGAGAGAGGTCGACACACTGGCGCGCGAGCAGGCTCCGGATACGGCTTGATACCGTGGGTGCGAACCCCGCGCCGACGACGGGGCTGGAACATCTCCTGACCCGGGCTAATAGAACAGGGTCACCGTCATGTCCCCGCTCGATCCGGCCGCCAGCTTGATGGGGCGCGACTGGGGCATCGGCTCAAGGTCGCTTCCTACGAGGACCATCGGGGCAGGAGTGCCTCGGCTCGCGACATGCCGGACGTGCACGCCATCGTTCGCAGTTGCGCTGACCACCGCCGCGACGGTCGCGGATCGGACGACGACAGCGCCCACCATGAAGGACCGCGAGGCCGTGCCGGCGAACGCGGAGGAAGCGAGGAGGAGCGAGAGAGCGACAGCGAGGGTGGCGGCGCGGGTCATCATGCCGCCATGCTTCAGCAACCGCCGGACCACTCCACAAAGACCTGAATTAGCGGACTTGCCCTGGATCCAGGCGTCAAAAAACCCGCACCGTCAACGCCGACCGTCAAGGTTTTGACGGCGACGCAACCCGAGTCCGGGAGTCAGTGGAGCAGTCGTGGCCTACGCTGGGGTGCCGCCGCGACCGCCGCGCAGGTACTTCTGGATCTCGATGGGGAACTGCTTGGTATCGATGGGCTTGGTGATGTACCCGTCGCATCCAGCGTCAACGGTCCTCTGGCGATCGCCCTTCATCGCGTAGGAAGTGACCGCCACGATCGGGATGCTGCGCAGATCGGGATCCGCCTTGAACTCGCGTGTCAGCTGCAGGCCGTCCACGTCCGGAAGCTGGATGTCCATCAGCACCAGTTGCGGATGGACGGCGCGAATGCCAGCCCTCGCTGTCTGCGCATCGGAGGCGGTGTGCACGGTGTATCCGTGCTTCTCCAGCACCCAACGCAGGAGCTTCACGTTCATCTCGTTGTCGTCCACGATGAGGATGCACTCTCCAGCCACTGTTGCGACCTCCGTTTACTCCGATACCTGCCGCCGCGGCAGGAAGGCGTCCAGCTCCCGCAAGAGGGCGGCGGCGCCATTGTTTCCCTTCATCACGACGGCCTGGGCAGTCTGGCGCAGGCGCGCCTGGTCGTGTGTTGAGAGATCCTTCACTGTCCAGACGATCACGGGTGTGCTCCGCCCGGCCTCCGTCATGCGGAAGCGCTCGAGGAATTCGAATCCGTCGAGTCGCGGCATGATCAAGTCGAGGACCACCGCGATGAGAGACGATTCCGCCGCCGCCTGCAAAGCCGCTTCGCCGTCCTTCCGGCAGATGGTCTCGTACCCGGAGCGTTCCAGCGTTGCTTCCATCAACTTGAGACAGCCTTCATCGTCGTCCACCACCAGGACCGCGCCGTGTCGTTGCGGCGACACGCCGGCCCGCCGCAGCGCATTGAGGAGAGCGTGCGTATCGAGTGGCTTGGCGAGCACGTCGGTCACCCTGAAGCCCGCCACTGCACCCTTCTCGGCGACGACGGTGAGAACGATGACCGGAACGTCGGCGTTGCGGCTTTCAGCTCGCATCTGGTCGAGGAGGTCGACGCCACTCATGTCTGGAAGGAGCAGGTCGAGCGTGATGGCGTCGAAATCACTCTCGCGCAACCTGACCAGGGCCTGCGCACCGGTCGTCGCTGTTTGCACCGAGTAGCCGGCCTTGGTGAGGGCCCCGACGATGGACGCCTGGTCGGATGCGTTGTCCTCGACGACAAGGATGGTCGGCGCGCCTACGTTGAGCGTCACGATCGGTCTGGGCGTCGCTGGAAGCGGCTCGGCCTTCATCCGTCGTGGCAGCACGGCGTGAAAGACGCTTCCAGCGCCCGGCGTGCTGCGCACGCCCACGGTCCCGCCTTGCGCTTCGACGATACGTTTGGTGAGGGCCAGCCCGAGCCCGGTACCCGCGTGTTTCTTCGCCGCACCCGCGTCGAGCTGCTGGAACTCGACGAACAGGCGCGGCAGCTCCTCGGGTTGGATACCGTCGCCAGTGTCGTGGACCTCGATGCGAAAGAAGTCCGCTCCTTCAGGCACGGCGCGGACCGTCACCACGCCGCCGGCGGGAGTGAACTTGAGCGCGTTGGAAAGATAGTTGTAGAGCACCTGCTTCAGCCGGGCCGGGTCGAGGACCACGCGACCGATGGCCGGATCGATGGCCATCTCGACGCGAACCTGCTTTTCAGACGCGGTGGTGCGCAGGATTGCGCCCACTTCGCCGGTGACCTGGGCCAGATCGATCGACTCGGGTCGGAAATCGAGCTTTCCCGACTCGACCTTTGCCAGGTCGAGGACGTCGTTGATGAGGCGCAGCAGATGGCGGCTGCTGGTGAGGACGTTGCCGAGGAAGTCGCGCTGCTGATCGGTCAACGGACCGACCTCTCCCTCGTGGAGGAGCTGGGTGAACCCGAGGATCGCGTTGAGCGGCGTGCGCAGCTCGTGCGACATGTTGGCGAGGAACTGCGACTTGTACGCGCCGGCCCTGGTGAGCTCCTCCGCCTGCCGCTGCGTCTTCGCGAGCAGTGCGCGCAGTTCGGCACGGCTCCGGGCCCCCTCGAGAGCGATGGCCAAGGTCTCGCGCACGGAAGCGAGCAGCTCCGTTGCCGCCGCGTTCCAGGGCTGCAGGCTGGCGAGTTCGAGGACGCCGGTGACCCTGCCGATGCGGAGCAGTGGAACCAGCGCGATGGAGCGCGGGGACCCGGCCGCGAGAGCGGACGTGACCCGCAGCTGGCCCTCGGGGGCATCGACGACCATGATTTCGGTTTGCAGCGCGGCTTGTCCGACGAGGCCCTCGCCGAGGCGGAAGCTTTGCACTCCGTCGTCCGACGAGAGCGCATATTTTCCCAGGAGGCCAAGCGCGCCATCCGCGTCCAGCGAGTAGAGCGCGCCGACGGGGCATTCCAGATAGCGGCAGAGCATCGATACGGCACGCTCCGCCACCTGCCGGGGCGCGAGCTCGCCGCGAAGTTGCTCGGACAAGGCCGATTGAGCGGTCCTGAGCCAGTCGATCCGGCTTCGCTCGGACTCGAGCCGCTGGAGGCTCTGCGCCATCTGGTTCGCCTGCCTGGCGAGATCGCCCAACTCGTCGCGGCTGACGACGGGAATGGCCGCGCGGAAGTCTCCCTTGCCGAAGCGGCTGAATCCGGCGGTGAGGCTGGCCATGCCGCGCAGCATGTCTCGGCTGATCCACAGGGAGAGCAGGAACACCAGGACGAGGGACGCGATGCCCAGCGCCAGGCGCAGCTGCGTACCGAAGCGCTGAGCTTCCGCCGTTGCGGAGAACGCCTTCGTCAGATCCGTCTTGTCGAAGACGGTTGCCTTGTCGAGGAGCTCCGCGACCCGCGTCTGTCTGGCCTGCATCTCGCTCATCTTGGCGACGACGCTTTCCCCGGTCTCGCCGGCGATCAGCTGCTTCGAGACCACCAGCGCCTGGGCGTGAAAGTCCTCGATCGCTCGTTCGAGCGAGGCCGCGAGACCTGGTTCGACGGCATCGGAGGAAGCGGCGAGCTGCTGCAGGAACTCTTTCTTCAACTCGACGGTCCCGCCGAGCTTCTCGGTGTCGCTGGCTGCGACGGCGTCCTGGAACCCACGCTGGATCCGCTCGAACTGTCCCTGGAGCTGTGGCCGGAGCCCCACTTTCGGCAAGTAATGCTTCCGGATGTCGTCGAGGTGGCCCTCCACGCGCCGGGCAATGATCGCGCTGGCCATGACGAGGGCGGCCAGCGCGAAGCCGGCGGTGGCGACGAGGCCCAGCAGCTTCGATCGGAACGAGAGGTTCATGTCCGCTCAGTTCAGTTCCAGCACGGTTGCGCCGCTCAGGGGCGTCCCGGCGGCCACGTAGCCGATCGCGCCTGGATGGCTCACCACGAACGAGACGACCGCCTCGTCGTCGGCCAGCTCGGGTGGGGGGAGGCCCTGGCCTGAAAAGATCCGCTGCTGCCAGTAGCTCCGCACCGACGCCACCGAGCGCGACAGGATCTCCTGGGAGAACCGGGCTCGCGCCGGCGCGTCCGGGCCGAGGTCGACCGGCTGTATGGGCGTCTCGTCCTGCCAGCGGGTTGCGCGCCGCAGGAATACCTCGGCGAGGAACTTCCGATCGATCTTCGAGACGCGACTCGCCGGATTCGCGATCAGCACGTACGTGGATCGAGGGTGCTCCGCGGTCAGGGAACCCGCAGCCAGCCCGACGAGAATGAATGCGCCGATCCGCACCTTTGCCTCGGAGGTCAGAAGAAGGCCGTCGTCTTGACGGTGAAGAGCGCCCAATCCGGAGTCAGGCTGCTCAGGGGCCGGTTGCCGTTCAGGCTCGGGGAAAGTCCGGCAGTCCCGTGCATGTAGTGTCCCTCGACCTTGACCAGCCAGTACGCGTTGACGTCGAAGCGGAGGGTGAGCGCGGCGTCGAGTTGCCTGCCCGCGAAGCCTCCTCGTTGGTTCGTGTTTGGAAAGAGCACGGAATAGTAGGCTCCAGCCTGCAGCCAGGAATTCACGCGATACGACGTCAGGGCGTAGCCGCGTTCGCTGAACGTCAGGCTCTCCGGGAACATCGCAGGGTTGCTACTCTGTGCTCTCACACGCCAGCGGCTGTATTCGGCGGCGAAGAGGAGATCGCGCACGGTATACTCGACCGACGCCACCCACAGCATCACAGGGACGTTCACGGCAACCGAGCTTGAAGAGGACGCCGGAAGCAGGTGCGTTTCGAGCCGGAGGAACTGGAGGCTTCCGCCCAGGCGCAAACCCTCGATGGGCGGCACCCAGAGCATGCGCCCGCCGGCCACGAACGGCACGTTGAGGTCGACGACGGTGAACGGACTGCCGGGCTGCTGCTTCACATCGAGGAAGATCGTGCCGCCGTATAGCCTGTAGTCGAGCCCACCTGCCGCGCCCAGGTCCCTGTAGCCGTAGACCTCGCCGCCGGTCTGCGCGAGCAGGAAGTCGCGGTTCTGGGCCGGATAGATCGATTGCGGAAGCAGGACGGAAGTGCGTGCAGCATCGATGTCGCTGCTGTCGTTGTAGAGTCCGAAGGGCAGCTTCACGCGGCCGGCGCGGATGCCGAGCCAATCGCGCCAATGGTAATCGAGGGAATACCAATCGAGCGTCGCCCGGTAATCGCCAATCGGCCCCAGGTCGTGAGAGAAGATCTGCAGTCCAAGCGTCAGCCGGTCGGTGGCGGGCAGCGTGAAGTTCAGCCCGATCTCGGTGAATTCGAAGCTGCCCTCCGAAGAGTGCGCGAGGTAGTCGTTGGCCGAGGTGAGGAGGAATCCCTGGCTGATGAAGCCGTGGATCTGGAGCTCGGCCAGCTGACCCGGCAAGGTCAAACCAGCGGCTGCAGCGGGACGCTGTGCGAGAAGAACGAGGGCCGACACGGCGAGGACGAAGCGCATTTGCGGCGACCCGCTCCTTTCGGTGCAGAACGTTCCCGTCGAATAGGCTAATCACGTGAGGCAATGGGCAACAAGTTTTCAATGCACTCGAATCGCGGATGTTTCCTTGCGGCTCCCAGGGACCCGGCGAGAGGTGTGCAGGACGGGTGGCGACTCCGCTTTGCGCCTACATCGTCGCGTCGTTGTCCACCTCGTTGCCGGCCTGCTGCGCGCTCGCGGGCACCAGGTGGTGCCGGTCTTCGACGCGATGCAAGCGTTCATGTTCGCCGTGCGCCCGCCTGCTCCTGACGGTGTGATCCTCGACATCAACATGCCTGGCGGCACCGGGATCGAAGCGCTCAAGCGGTTGAAATCGTCGCTGAACACGGCGCTCATCCTCGTCATCATTCTCAGCGGGTCGACGGATGCGGAGATGCCGCAGAAGGTGAAGACGCTCGGGGCTGACGAATTCCTGCGAAAGCCCGTCGATCAAGGTGCTCTGTTTGCGGCGCTGGACAAGGTGCTTCCCCGCCGTTGACCGAGGTCGGGACGCGCTCCCCGAAATCCAGGGCTGATTTGCGTCCGACTTGACGTGCGCGTTCTGCGAGGCGCAGTGTGCGCGCCAATTTCGGGGGAGCCATGAACGAACAGACCAGGTGGTTGCGCCGCGTGAGCTTCGCCGCCGGGGTGGCGCTGAGTTGCTTGGGCCAGGCCGCGGCGTCACCGCGCCCCGGAACCTACGCGCAGACGGTGCGCGAGCCGAAGACCACGATACAAGTGAGCGGTACCAGCAACCGCCTTCAAGCGGTAAGCCCGGTCGATGAAAACGTGGTCTGGGCGAGCGGCGTAAACGGGACCTACGTCGTGACCACGGACGGTGGAGCGACCTGGCGCGCAGGCGTCGTACCTGGTGCGGAGACGTTGCAGTTCCGAGACGTGCAAGCTGTGAGCGAAGGAGTCGCGTATCTGCTGGCGGCCGGGCAGGGAAGCAACTCGCGCATCTACAAGACCGAGAATGGTGGTCGGAACTGGACGCTGCAGTTCGTAGCGCCCGATGATCCGAGTTACTTCTACGACTGCTTCGCATTCTGGACGCCGGAGAGCGGCATCACGATGGCGGACGGCATCAACGCCACGGGTCAATTCCCCGCCATCCGCACGACGGACGGCAAGAAATGGAAGAGTATCAGCCTGCCGGCGGCACAAAAGGACGAAGGCGCGTTTGCAGCCAGCGGCACCTGCGTCGCAACGCTAGGCGAAACGCGGGCCTGGATCGTCACTACGAATTCCCGGGTCTTCGCCAGCAGCGACCGCGGCGAGAGATGGGCCTCCTACTTGACCCCGATCGCAGGAGGCACGGGCACAAGCGGAGTATTCACGGTCGCCTTCCGTGATGGTCGGC
Organism: Deltaproteobacteria bacterium 13_1_40CM_4_68_19; assembly: GCA_001918155.1. Classification (GTDB taxonomy): domain Bacteria; phylum Myxococcota; class Myxococcia; order Myxococcales; family 40CM-4-68-19; genus 40CM-4-68-19. The sequence continues at coordinate 7,371 of MNFJ01000162.1, read as the reverse complement.
ACGGCGTCATCGGCGGTGGCGATTTCTCCAGCGCCAAGATCCTCGACAACTTTGCGCGCTCGCGCGACGGTGGCAAGACGTGGCACCTGACCCCGCAGGCGCCAGTGCCAGGCGCCATCTTCGGCCTTGCCTACGCGCAGAGCACGAGCGATCGCAAACGCGAGGTGGCTGACGAGGATCGTGGCCGTGGGGACTCGCGCCAGGAACAAACCAAAGTAGTCGTCACCGGGCCCGGCGGCGCCGCCTGGACAACCGACGAGGGCGAGAACTGGAACCCACTCCCTGACGTCGCGGGCTACTGGGCAGTCGCGTTCGCCAACGAGCACGACGGCTGGCTGGTCGGGACTGGAGGACGAATCCTCAAGATCACCTTCTGAGTCGCTACGCCCTGGAGCCTCCGGCGGTCGCGCTTCCGCCGCGCTCGGGTCGGAGAGTTGTCGAAAGACGCTTCAGGCGGCCGCCTTCGCGGTCGCCAGGGACGAGATCGACCCGGTAGGCATGTCCGAGCCGCTCCGAGCAGCGACGAAGCGGACGCAGGGCTTCGCGAGGCCGTACTTCTTGAGCCGGCCGATCAGCGAGCCGCGGTTCAGCCCGAGCCTCCGTGCCGCCTCCGACTGGTTCCCGGCGACCGCGTCCATCACGCGCGCGATGATCCTTCGCTCGAGCGCTTCCAATTGCTCGGAAAGAGTGCCCGGGGATTCCAGTTCGATGCAAGGCTCGGTCGAAGCGACGAAGTCTGGGTCGCCGCCAAACGCATCCACGCCGATCTCGCTGGCGCTGCGCAGCGCCACCATCCGGGCGACCGCGTTCTCGAGCTGCCTGACGTTGCCAGGCCAGTGTGCCCGACAGAGCGCTTCGACGAGTGCCGGGGAGAGGCGGACTCCCTCGTCGCCGAAGCGCATGCCATATCGGCGGGCGAATTCGGAAGCCAGGGCAGGGATGTCTTCGCGGTGCTCGCGTAGGGGAGGCACGAGGAATTCGAGCACCGCGAGCCGGTAGTAGAGGTCCTCCCGGAAGCGGCCCGCGCGGACCTCGGCCGCCAGATCGCGATTCGTGCAAGCGACGACGCGCACGTCCGCGTGCTCGACGCGAGCGGCGCCGACCGGCTGGATCTCGCCTCCCTGGAGCGCTCGCAGCAGCTTCGCCTGGATCGCCGGCGGAAGCTCCCCCACTTCGTCGAGCACCAGCGTGCCACCGTCCGCTTGCGCAAAGAATCCGCGCCGCGCATGGGTTGCACCGGTGAATGCGCCCTGCACGTGCCCGAAGAGCTCTGATTCGGCGAGCTCGCCGGGAATCGCCGCGCAATTGAATCGGACGAGCGGTCCCTGGGAACGGCGGCTCTGGGTGTGCACGAGAGACGCGATCAGCTCCTTGCCGGTCCCCGTCTCTCCGCGCACGAGCACAGTGACATCCTTGGGCGCAACCCGCGCCACCGTGGCGACCAATCTCCTCATGGCCATCGACTGGCCGATGATGGAAGGTAGCCGGGCTGCGGCTCGCGTCGCATCCGGCTTGCGGACATCGACGTCTGCTTCGAAGTGGCCCATCGCTCCTCCTCGGCGACGATCTCGCGCGCCTTTCAAACAGTACGAACATCGCTGGGCGGGGCACGGGCGATTCCGACGGCCGCCCGACGTGCGGATACGAACGGCGTACGGATGCGGACCAGCCACCACCTGTGGTACGCACCGCCGCGCAACGGAGGACGCGATGTCGGTCACCGCTGGAGGAACCCGGACGTGGCTGTCCGAGGCTGATTGCGACCTGGATGCCTTCCGCGCCCTGGTCGAGCACGTGACCGATCGGCGTGACTACCCGCTGGCCGACTCGGTCGATCGGAATGTTCCGTTCTATGATGGCGATCGGTTGCGCTCGCTTGCGGCCAATCCGGAACGCCGCCGCGAAGTGCAGGCCGAAATGGTCCGGACGTTCACGGACGGTCCCGGCATCGTGGTGATCGAGCGAGCCTTTGCGGACCTCGAGGTCGTCGACCGGGCCACGGAAGTCTTCAATGCCCTGATCGCCGATCAGCGTGCGGCGGGCGCGACCGCGGGCGACCACTTCGCCAAGCCAGGCGCAAACGACCGGGTCTGGAACGCCCTGGAGAAGATGGCCGTCCGCGCGCCCGAGGCCTTCGCCGATTACTATGCCAACGAGATCGTCGCCCTGGTTTCGACGGCCTGGCTGGGCCCTGCATACCAGATCACCTCCCAGATCAACGTGGTGAACCCCGGTGGGGCCGCCCAGACTGCTCACCGCGACTACCACCTGGGCTTCCTGTCGACGGAGGTCGCCGCTCAGTACCCCGCGCACGTCCACCGCCTGTCGCGGGTCCTGACCCTCCAGGGCGCCGTTGCCCACTGCGACATGCCGGTCGAGAGCGGCCCGACGATGTACCTGCCGTACTCGCAAAAGTACGAGGCCGGCTACCTCGCCTTCCGGCGACCGGAGTTCAGCGCGTACTTCGACGCTCACTTCGTCCAGTTGCCGCTGGCGAAGGGGGATGCGGTCTTCTTCGACCCCGCGCTCTTCCACGCGGCCGGGCACAACCGCTCCGCGAACATCAAGCGCGTGGCGAACCTGCTGCAGATCTCGTCTGCCTTCGGCCGCGCCATGGAGGCGGTGGACCGCGAGCGCATGGCGAGCGCGGTGTTTCCGGTGCTGCTGAAGCGCAAGGCGCAGGGTGCCGGCGAGGCGTGGCTGGCCAACGTGGTCGCAGCCTGTGCCGAGGGCTACGCCTTCCCGACCAACCTCGATCTGGACCCTCCGGTGTACGGGCTCGCCCCGCCTTCGCAGGCAGAGACCGTGCGGCGCGCGCTGCGCGAGGACGGGTCCCCGGAGTCGCTGCGGCGGCAGCTGCGTGCGGGCGCCGAGCGCCGCGAGAGCCACTCGCGGTAGCTCACTGCACCAGCAGCACGCCTCCGATCATCTTCATGCCGCACGAGTACGTGAGCTCCCCGGTCTTCGTGGGCGTGAAGTCGATGACCACCGGCCGGTTGAGCGGCAGCGCGCGCTTGATGCCCAGGTCCTTGATGACGATCGCGGTGGCGCAGGTCTTGTCCGTGGTGCGTGTCACCACCAGGCGGATCGGTTCGCCCCGGCGCACGTCGATGCGATCCGGCTCGAACCCGCGCTCGGTGGCGAACAGGTCGACCCGGTGGCGCGTCTCGGTTGTCGTGGGACCGGGGGCCGCGTGCGCCACGGAAAGGATCATTCCCACGAAGATCGCATTGAACATCGTCCCCCCTGACCGCGTGATGGCGATCGCAATCTAGGGGTACGCGGTGGGCGAACTCAAATTTTCAGGCATGGTCCCGCCGCTGTTCTATCCCTTCACCGATCCGGCGAGCAGCCCGCGGACGAAGTACCGCCCGAACACCACGTACACGAGCAGCGTCGGCAGGGCCGCGAGCAGCGCGCCCGCCATCGGAAGGTTCCACCTCACTGCCTCGCCCCCGGCCAGCTGCGCGAGCGCGACGGTGATCGGCTGGCTCGCCGGATTCGACAGGCTCACCGCGAAGAGGAACTCGTTCCAGATCTGGGTGAACTGCCAGATGACCACCACCACGAACCCCGGCAGCGAGAGCGGGAAGACGACGTGGCGGTAGATGGCGAAGAACCCGGCCCCTTCGAGTGCGCTCGCCTCGATGAGCGAGTCCGGGATCTCCGTGTAGTAGTTGCGGAAGATGAGCGTGGTGATGGGAAGCCCGTACACGGTGTGCACGACCACCAGCCCCCAGATCGTCCCGTAGAGCCCGATGGCGCGGATGAAGCCAAACAGCGGGATCAGGATCGCCTGGTAGGGGATGAACATCCCGAACAGGATCAGGGCGAAGACGATCTTCGCGCCGGGGAAGGGCCACTTGGCGAAGACGTACCCGTTGAGCGATCCCAGCATGGCCGAGGTGGCGGACGCCGTGACAGTCAGGATCAGGCTGTTCCGCAGCTTCGGCAGGAAGGCCTGCCACGCGTCTGCGAAGCTCGCCCAGTTCCAGACGCTGGGGAGCTGCCAGGCGGTGTCGAGGCTGATCTCGGCGGGATCTTTCAGCGCCGTCACCACCATCATGTAGACGGGCATGAGGAAGAACGACGCCGCGAGGCAGAGCACGACATACATCAGCCAGCGCCAGCGGCCGCGCGTGCGGGAAGCGCTCATTCGCGCACGCCCTTCCGGAGCTGGGATCGCAGGTAGGGCACGATGATCATCGCCACCAGCACGAGCAGGATGACGCCGATCGCCGCTCCCTTGGCGAACTGGTTCCCGCGGAAAGTGGTGATGAACATGAGCAGCGCGGGCACGTCGGTCCAGGCGTTGTCCGGTCCGGCCATCGCGAAGACGAGGTCGAAGATCTTCAGGCTGATGTGGCCGAGCACGATCATTGCGGAGAGCGTGATGGGGGCCATGAGCGGGAGGATGATGCGGGTGTAGAGCTGCCATTCGTTCGCCCCTTCGACCACGGCCGCCTCGCGAAGCTCCTCGGGGATCCCGGTGAGGCCAGCCAGGTACAGCGCCATGGTGTAGCCGGCCATCTGCCAGACGGCGGCCACGACGATCCCGATGAAGGCGAGGTTGAACCCGTGCAGCTCCGGGAACGGCAGCGGCCTCCAGCCGGGTGCGACCCCGACCGCCAACCCGAGCACCGCGGCGCTGCCCAGGGCAAAGCCGATGGCCCGCCGGCGCCGCCCCGCGCGCCGCGCCACCACCGCCACCGCGGCCAGCGTCGCCGCGGCGAGCAATCCGATGATCACGGGCAGGTCGTTCCAGTCGAAACGCCATACCTGTTGCCTCGAGGTCAGCCACTCGAAGGTGGCCGGGCGCAGGCCGACGAGCGTGGGGAGCTGGTTCACGCCGCCGCCGGGCTGGAGCAGCCATCGCCAGATGGTGCCGGTGACCACGAACGAGAGCGCGAACGGGAAGAGGAACACGCCGCGGAAGAGGGCCTCGCCCCGCGGCTTGTGGTCGATGAGGATCGCGAGGAGCAGGCCGAAGAGGAGGCACCCCGCGAGGAAGAACACGGTGAAGAAGACCGTGCTCACCATGTCCTGCCGGAAGCGGCCGTCGATGAAGCCGGTGAAGAGCTCGCGGTAGTTCTGCAGCCCGATGAAGCGCGTCACCGGGTTGAGCGCCAGGGCCTGGCTCGGGTCCTTCCCCCAATCAGTGAGCGATGCCCAGAGGGCCCGCCCGATGAAGCCGTAGACGAATACGGCGACCAGTACGATCGAGGGAAGGACGACGAGGAAGCCGGTGATCTGGTTGGTATGCTTTCGCCACCTCATCGGCTCACTTGCCGAGGCCGACCTGGTCCGCGATCGCCTGCGCCGCGTTGGCCGCGGCCTCGGCGTTCTTGCTGGCGAGGAAGATCTCCATCACCGTCCCGAACTGGCTGGCGAACGCCTCCGGCGCCACCGCGCCGTGGGCGAGGCTACCGACCACCTTGTTCGTCTTCCAGTCCTTCGCGGCGGATTGGAGATACGCATTGTACTTGGACAGGTCGGAGTCGAGCCGCGCGGCGATGGAGCCCTTGAGCGGGTTGAACGTGTCCTGGCCCTCCTTCGAGCCCAGCTCGCGCAGCCACTTCAGCGCGGCGTCGCGATGCTTCACGCCCTTCGGCAAGCCGAAGGAGTCGGAGAGCATCATGAACACGCCGCCGGTGCCCGGCGACGCCTCCCAACCGAAGCCTTCGCCCGGCTTGAGCTTCAGCGTCGTCGCCATGTACCCGGCCGCCCAGTCGCCCATCACGTTGAACGCGGCGGTGCCCTTGAGCATCCGGTCGGTGGCCTGCTGCCACGATAGCCCCGACGCGTCGGGGTTGGCGAACTCGAGCACCTGCCCGAACGTCGCCCAGACCTTCACGGCCTTCGGATCGTTGAACTTGAGCTTGCCTGTCCAGAGCGCGGTCCAGTCCTCGGGTCCCAAGACGCCCAGCGCGACCGACTCCCAGAGGTGGTTGTAGGTCCAGTTCTCGCCGAGCGCGAGCGGGTGCTGAACGCCTTTGCCCTGCAGCGTTTTGCAGGTGGCCATGAACTCGTCCAAGGTCTTCGGTGGCGAGACGCCCCACTTCTTCAGGTTGGCGGGCACGTACCACATCACGTTCGACCGGTGGATGTTCACCGGGACGCTCCAGATCCCGTTCCGCGCGGAGAGCAGCGCGATCAGCCCTTTCNGGAACTGCGCCATCCACCCCTCCGACTTGAAGAGATCGGAGAGGTCCTCCATGCGGTTCGCGACCACCCACGTCCCGATCAGCTCCTGGCCGGCGTGGACCTGGAACGAGTCGGGCGGATCGCCGCCGAGCATGCGCGTCTTGAGCACGGCGCGGGCGTTCACGCCGGAGCCGCCGGTGACGGTGGAGTTGATCACCTGGATGTTCGGGTACTTCTTGGAATACAGATCGATGAGCGCCTTCAGGGCGGGTCCCTCGTCGCCGGCCCACCAGGAGAAGATCTCGAGCTTCTCCTGCGCGCGTACAGGCGCCGTGGCGAAGAGCGAAGCAAGAGCTGCGGCCAGGAAGAACGAGCCGGGTCGATTCATGGATCCTCCTTGCAGGTCGGGGCGGAGGCTATCGCCTCCAGAGCGGCGAATCGGGGCGCCAACCTAGCAGGGCGCGGTGCCGCGTGCTACCGGGCGGCCCCGGCTAAAGGCTTTTCCCGTCGAAGTGCCGCACGTTCAGCGTGGCGGCGTCGACCTCGTCCAGGCAGCGGGTATTGATCGCCACCATCGGTCCATTCGGTCCCTGCCCGCGCGCGAACGAGCGCACGCCGCAGACCTTGCAGAAGAGGTGATGGATGTTCTTCCTCTTGAACTGATAGTCCGTCAGCGAGTCATCGCCTTTCTCCAGCGTGAACGCGCTCGCCGGCACGAACGAGAGGAGCGCGCCGGTGCGCGAGCAGATCGAGCAGTTGCACTGGGTGACGGGCTTGGAGAGATCGATGTCGACGCGGTAGCGGACCGCGCCGCAATGGCAGCCACCGGGATGGGTCTTGAGCACGGTTCCTCCTCGGGAAGACGCTACCCGATCGCCTTGGGGTCCATCCAGAGCACCTCCCAATGGTGCCCGTCGAGGTCGTAGAAGCTCCAGCCGTACATGAAGCCGTGATCCTGCGGATCGGCCGCGTGCTTGCCGCCGGCGGCGACGGCCTTCCTCACCATCTCGTCCACCTCCGTCCTGCCGCTGCAGGAGAGCGCGAACAGACCTTCCGTGTATCTGGCGGTATCGCACAGCTCGCGCCTGGTGAACGTCTTGAAGAACGGCTCGGTGAGAAGCATCGCGTACGCCTCCTCGCTGATGATCATGCAGGCCGCCTTCTCGTCGGTGAACCTGGGGTTGAACTCGAAACCGAGCTTCGAGAAGAACTCCATCGACGCCTTCA
>MNFJ01000109.1 GCA_001918155.1 Deltaproteobacteria bacterium 13_1_40CM_4_68_19 | reverse complement strand
GCGCCGGCACGTACACCGGGATCGAGGCGGTCTCGAACGGGCTCTCCATCATGCGCGAGCCGCGCGTCCTCACCGGCAAGCGGACGATGGTCTACATGTCCACCAGCCTCGCCGTGACCGCCGGCGGGATCATCCTCGGGTACCTGCTGATGGGCGTCCATCCGGTCCCGGGGAAGACGATGAACTACCGGCTCGCGGAGATGCTCGCGGGCGCGGTCCATCTCGGCCCTTTGCCGGTGGGCGAGTGGTACGTGATCATCACCATCTTCTCCGAGGCGCTGCTGCTGTTCGTCGCCGCCCAGGCCGGATTCATCGCCGGCCCCCGCGTGATGGCCAACCTGGCGCAGGATTCCTTCCTGCCGCACCGGTTCGGCGCGCTCAGCGATCGCCTGACCATGCAGAATGGCGTGCTGCTGATGGGCGGCGCGTCCTTCCTGATGTTGCTCTACACGCGCGGCTCGGTCGACGCCCTGGTGGTGATGTACGCCATCAACGTCTTCGTCACGTTCTCGCTCAGCCAGATGGGGATGATCCGCTACTGGCGGCGCGCCGAGACACAGAAGCGCCATCCCCATTGGAGGCGGCCGCTGGCCATCGCCGTGGTCTGCTTCGTGCTCTGCAGCTTCATCCTGGTGGTGAACCTGTTCGAGAAGTTCGCCGAAGGCGCCTGGCTGACGGTGGTCGTGACCGGGGCGCTGGTCGGCCTCTGCATGCTGATCAAGCGGCACTACAACGGCGTCTACGCGCGCCTCAAGCGCCTGGATCAGATCCTCACGGCGCTGCCGGTCGGCTCGCCGGGAAAGCCGCTCGAGCTGCAGAAGAAGAAGCCGACGGCGGTGCTGCTGGTCGGCGGCTTCTCCGGGCTCGGCATCCACTCGCTGCTCACCATCATGAAGCTCTTCCCCCGCTACTTCGCGAACGTGGTGTTCATGTCGGTCGGCGTGGTCGACAGCGCGACCTTCCACGGCATCGAGGAGGTCGACCGCGTCCGCGAACAGACGGAGGATGCGCTGCGCAAGTACGTCGACCTCGCCCGCGGGATGGGCATCCCGGCCGACTACCGCATGTCGATGGGCACCGAGGCGATCAGCGAATCCGAACTGCTCGCCGCCGAGGTCGCGAAGGAATACGAGCGCAGCATGTTCTTCGCGGGAAAACTGATCTTCGAGCGGGAGCGGTGGTGGGACCGCCTCCTGCACAACGAGACCGCCTACCAACTGCAGCGGCGGCTGCAGTTCGCGGGGCTACCGATGGTCGTCCTCCCCGTGCGGGTGCTTGAATAGCGGCAGCCCGTCCTCGGGGGCATCGGCGCGCGGCTCGAGGTGCCAGCGCGGCTTGTTCCTGGAGGGAGGAAAAGCATCGACGTCGATGCGCACGATTCCGCCTTTGGCGAAGGAGATGCGGTCGGCGACGTCCGCGTCCAGCTGCGCCAGCGCAGCGACCAGCTTGGTCATCTGCGGGTCGTGGCCGACCAGCGCGACCCCTTCGCCGTCCTCGATCTGCTTCGAGAGAGCGCCGAACAGCTTCGCTGGAGCCACTTCGGATCGCAGCTCCTCCAGAACGCCCACCTCGTCCTGCCGCAGGGCCCGCGCGAGGATCTCCGCCGTCTGCACCGCGCGCACGAGCGGGCTGGTGATAATAAGCTTGTCGACGCGTTCGCCCAGACGCGCGAACGCGCGCGCCGTGCCCCGGAACCTCCTTCGCCCCTTGGCGGTGAGGGGACGCGATTCATCCGGCTGGCCAGGTGCGGCATCCGCGGCGATGCCGTGACGGACGAGGAAGACGCGGATCATGGGATTGGCTCCATGACGAAGTCGTGGATGGACGGAATCTCGGGGAGCACCTCCACCGGGCGGCGCGAGTGGTCGGTGTCGAGGTGGACGACGGCCGCCTCCGGGAAGCTGCGCTTGTACGCGTTCACGTGCGTCGGCTCGTTGTCGAAGGCGCAGGCCAGGCCGCGCAACAGCTTGAGCCGCTGGTGGCAGATCTCCTTCCAGCGATCGTCGTCGTCGGCCAGCCGCGGCTTGAGCCAGAGCTGGATCGCCTTCCCGTCGGGGAGCGGGAAACCGGCGCGCTGGAAGCTCTCGAGGGTCCCGGCTTTCATCTCTTCGTGCCGGCCGGTGACGTAGAGGACCTCGCCGCCGGCATCGAGCACCGCGGAGAGGTACTCGCGGGCACCGGCGACCGGCGTGTCGTCCTTGCAGTACTCGCTGCTGAAGAACCGGTCGCGCCAGAAGCCGCCGAGATTGGGGACGATGGCGGCGATCTCGGAGTCGTTGAGGCCGCACAACCGCAAGGTGTCGCGCAGGTCCCAGGAGATCACCGCTTCGGGCTGGCATGCGGCGAGCCGCCGGTCGCCGCGGAGCTGGCCGTACTCGCGCACGATGCGCGCCTGCCGGACCTTGTTGACGAGGATGGTGCTGTCGATGTCGAACGCCGCGACAGGCCGCTGGGGCCGGATAGAGTCCAGGGCGGCCCGCAGGACCCGGGTCTGGGCGGCGCGCTCCGCGCGGGCGCCGAAGGGAAGTCCGGTCGCCATCGAGGGAGGGACAAGTAGCAGACGGAAGGGAAGTGGGAAAGGCGCTTCTTTCGGGCGGAACCGGATTTCTCCGACGAATTTCGAGGATCTGTCAACGAGACGTGGACACCATCTCAATGGTGTCCCCCTGACTTTGCTTGGCCCGCCGCTAGCAAAGAGCTGGGAGCCCATGCAGCCGAGGGGCGGGGGGGCGTCGTGGGGAACGTTGGGAAGTGGGCGATCGCGGGCGCGCTGATCGGTGCGGCCTGCGCGAAGAGCAATGTAACCGAGCCGGGAAACAGCATCGTCCCCGTGGATGCCGGACCGACGGTGGACGCCGGACCCTCGGTAGATGCCGGCCCTGCGGATGCGGGGCCAGCGGACGCAGGCCCGGCCGATGGCGGCGGGATCAAGTTCGGCGGTCCAGGCCCGTGGCCGATCAGCAACGTGCAGTACAGCTGGCAAGACGGCATCCAGGAGATGCCGGTCGTCGGAGTCTCGACTGACGAGAACCAGAACCTGTGGGTCGCGACGAACGCAGCGCTGTATCTGCTCCGTCCGGGCGACAAGACGTTCACGCGTTTCGATGGCGCGAGCGGCCTGCACTTGCCTGGATCCCCGATCCCGAAGTGCGATGACTCCGCCGGACTCCTCGACCCCTGCCCTGCAGGTGAGGCCGCGCCGCCCGGAATCAGCGAAATCGTTGGTGGCGGCGCAGGGGAGGGCTACCTCGGCGAAGTCTTCGTGGGGTACTGGGCGTATCACGATTGGACCATCACCGACGGGACGGAACAGGACCCGTGGCGACACAGCGGCAAGCTCGATCGCGTGCGCCTGAAGACCGACAAGTCAGGGAACCCTTCCCTCGAAGTGGTCCGTTTCGACATGGTGTCGAACAACACCGTCCAGTACTGGCACAACAAGAGCGTCGTGAGGATGGTCTATGACCACTTCATCCACCCGCACGAGCTTTACGTCGGCTGTGATCACGGCGTCGACAAGATCAGCCCCGACAAATGGCATCCACCGGTGGGCCCCTGGTTCCTCTCGCCGGAGAACCAGCAGTCCTGGATGAGCGACCACCTTCACCCGCAGGCCTGTCTGCACCAAACGTGCCCCGATCCACCCGGCTCCGTGCCCCAGATGCTGGCCGATTGGCGGGGCCTCGCAATCGCTCCGGATGGAGACCTCTGGGTCGGCGGCCGCTATGCCGCGGGCAAGATCGTGTACATCGCCGAGAACACCGAATGGTGGAAAACGCCGCGAACTCCCGGCGGACCGTCGGTGTTCCAACCCAGCTACGGCGACGGCTATGACGGCAGCTGTTCAGGGAATGCTCGGCCGATTTTCTGCCCACCCCTGGAGGGCGACCCCGTGAACATCAGCGCCGTGACGGTCGCCAAGGACGGCAAGGTCTGGTTCGCGAGCGGCACGCTGTTCAACGAGCCGAAAGACTACCGTACGGAATCGCGTCGCTCGAGGGTCACCCGTTCGGAATTCACGACAACTTCACCTACTACGATCCCGTGCGCGACGTGGGGCTGTCGGAATCCGACGTCCGCGATCTGCTCGCGCTTCCCGACGGCCGCCTTGTGGTCGCCGGCCTTCACAGCGGCCTCGTGATCTGGGATCCGGTCACGGGCGCGAAGACACCCATCCGCGCCGGCCCGGGCATCCCGAGCGACCGCGTGCTGCGGCTCCAACTCGACATGATGGTGGATCCGCCGGCCCTGATGGTGGCGACGGCGGGAGGCGCCGCGGTGCTGAGAATCCTGCCTTGAGATGGGTGCCGGCCATCGTGCTGCTCGCGGCGTGTGGCGGCGCCCCGCAGTTCGGTTCCGGCTCGGGTTCCCGCTTCGGAGGCTCGAGCCCTTGGGGCGGCGCGAACGCGAAGTACGGCGCCGTCGAAGGGATCCGGGAACAGCCGGTGGTCGGCGCGACCACCGACGAGGCGCAGAACCTCTGGGTGGCGACGCATTCGGCCCTGTACGTGATGAGGCCTGGTGTTCTGGAACCCGCAGACCGGCGCGCGCACCTCGTTGCGCGCCGGCGCGGACCTGCCCGACGACCACGTCTATCGCCTGAAGCTCGATCGCATGGTGGACCCGCCCACGCTCTATGTCGCGACCTACGCCGGGGCGGCGGCACTGAGGAGGATGCCTTGAAGATCAGGATCCGCAAGCCGGTACGCGGCGGCGGCCGTTAGAGCTCGACCGGAACTGCGTCGTCATCGGCCTCGCTGTCGGCCAGCGCCGCTTCGGCGGCGACGCACACCTCGCGCAGCTCGGGCTGGTCCTTCCAGCGCTCCAGCTCCGGCTCGTCGCACGGCAACTCGTTGTTCCCCTCGGCGCGGGCCCTCTCCAGCTCCGCCACGGCGTCCGCGTACCGGTCCTGTCTCGCGTGAACGATCGCCAGATCCGCGTGCGCCATGCCGCGCGTGCGCGCCTCCTCGTCGCGCGTCGCAAGCCGCAGGCACTGTTCCAGCAGCGGCTGCGCCCTCGCATCGCGGCCGGCGTCGATGTAGCGCGAGGCCGTCTCGATCAACAGCTCCGGATCTCCCGGATCCAGCTCGAGCGCCCTCTCGGAGATCTCGATCGCCTCGTCGATGCGGCCGAGGCGCGCGAGCTCCCGGCCCTTCATGCCCATGGCCCAGGGATGATCCGGCGAGAGCTGCAGGTAGCGATCGAAGATGGCCAGGGCGGCCTCGTCGTCGCCCTGCTCCATCCGGTCCTCGGCGAGATAGCCCAGAGCGTGCAAGAAGCCGCGCCTCGCGATCATCGCCCGCTCGAGGATCGCGCGCGAGTCCTTGCCACCGTGCATCTTTCGCTCGGCGAACGACTCTGCAAGGACAGCGATCGGCACGAATCGGCGAGACTGCGCCTTGCGGGCCTGCTCGCGCGCTTGTGCGAACTTCCCGCGGGCTGCAAGCGCCACGGCGAGACCCGCGCGAGCGAGGCCGAGCATCGGGTCGGCCTGCAACGCGGCCTTGCACGCCTTCTCCGCCGAGGCGATGCGATCGGGTGCGAGCGCTGTCCCGGCGCGCGGTCCGAGCGGCTGACGTGCGAGCTGCGCTTCACAGAGCGCGGCTTCCTCGAGAGCAACGCCGCTCCTGGTGAGAGGGCCCGGCGAGCCGCGGACCCGTTCGAAGAGATCGAGCGCCACCTTGTGCGCCAGAGTTGGAAACGCCGCGCGCGCGCCTTCCTCTGCTGCTTGTTTGACGAGCTTTCCGCTCGCGACCTTCAGGCGCTTCGCCTCGATCCGCCACTGTCCGCCCTCCAGCCGGACTTCGCCGAGGACCACGTCCGTCGCGCCGAGCGGCCTCGCCAGCTCCAGCGCGTGCGCACAGACCGCGGCATCGTCGAGCTGGAGGTCGCGACGCCGAAGCGCCGCATCGAGCTGCTTCAGCGTGAGGAAATTGTCCCGGTTCGCCTGCACCACGACATCGAGGATGACCTCGGCGACAGCGACCCCCGCGCCAGCTCGCGCGTCGGCCTTCGTCGCGAAAGGCAGGACGAGGACCGTGTCCGCCGCGAGCAGGGCGGCGAGAAGGACGCCCATTGCCGGATGCTACCAACCAAGGAGGCTCCGCGGTAATTTTCACCGATGGCGATGGCCGCCCTGCCGCTGGCGCTCCTCGTCGCGGCATCGGGGCTTGCCCGGGTCCGCGCGCAGGGCGAGATCCGCTGGGCCGGAGACCTCCAAGGCGGGGAGCCGTACGTCTTTCGAGACCCGCGCGATCCATCGAAGCTGGTCGGATTCGAGGTGGAGCTGGTGCGCGCGCTCGCCTCGAAGCTCGGTCTGGGCGAGCGCTTCGTGCAGAACGACTGGTCGAACCTCGTCCCCTCGCTGGAGCGCGGCGACTTCGATCTGATCGTCAACGGGCTCGAGGACACGCAGGCGCTGCGCGGGCGGATCCTCCTTTCCCGACCGTACTTCAACTTCGCCGAGCAGCTCGTGGTGCGGCGCGGTTCCACGCTCCGCTCGCTCGATGCGCAGCGCGGGCACCGGGTCGGCACCCTCGCCTCTTCGCTGGCGCACCAGATCCTGCGCGGCCGACCTGGGATCGAGATCGTCCTCTACGGCGGCCAGGAGGAGCCCTATCGCGATCTCGAGCTGCACCGGACGGACGCGGTGCTGCTGGACTCGATCATCGCCACCCGCTACGGGCTCAGCAAGCCGGACCTGGAGCTCGCGGACGCGGACGTCGCGCGCGGGTCATACGTGATCGGGCTGCGCAAGGGTGACGACGACCTGCGCGACGCGGTCGATTCCGCTCTCGCCGCCCTGGACGCCCAAGGGGAGCTGCATCGCATCTACGCTCGCTGGCACCTCCCCGAGCTCCCCGCGCCGGCGCCGAGGGCCGACGAGCCTCCACCGGCGACGTTCGATCTGCAGCAGGTGGCGCTCTTCGTCAAAGGCGCCGGCGTGACGCTGGCGATCTCGCTGCTGGCGATGACGCTCGCGGTCCCTCTCGGGCTCTCGCTCGCGCTCGGGCGCGTGTACGGCAGCGCTCCGGTGCGAATCTGCGCGCACGGGTACATCGAGCTGTTCCGCGGCACGCCGGTCCTGCTCCAGCTCTACATCCTCTATTACGGCATCGCGCCGCTGGTGCATTTGCCTGCGCTCGCTGCCGCGATCCTCGGTCTCGGAATGAACTACGGCGCCTACGAGGCCGAGGTGCAGCGGGCCGCGCTCCAGGCGATTCCCGCCGCCCAGAGCGAGGCCGCCGCGGCGCTCGGACTCTCGCGCGGGCAGGCGTTACGGCTGGTGCTGCTGCCGCAGGCGCTGCGCACGGCGCTGCCGGCGATGACCAACGATCTGATCGCGCTGCTCAAGGACAGCTCTCTGGTTTCCGTGATCACCGTGGTCGAGCTGACCAAGCAGATGACGATCACCGCCGTGGACGTCCGCTCCTGGGCGCTGCCCGGGGCGCTGTGCGCGGCGATGTACTTCGCGATGAGCTATCCGCTCGCGCGGCTCGCGGCGCGGCTCGAGGCGCGCCTGGAAGCGGCGGGCGAGGAGCCCGTGGTGGCACCGGCGACATGATCGTCCGCGTGCAGGGTCTACAGAAAGCTCACGGGGCGCGGCAGGTGCTGCGCGGGATCGACGCACAGGTCGCGCGGTGCGAGACCATCGCGGTCGTGGGGCCCTCCGGTGCTGGAAAGAGCACGTTCTTGCGCTGCCTGAACGGGCTGGTTTCCTTCGACGCCGGCTCGGTGGAGATCGCCGGCCTGTCGCTGATGCCGCGGACGCCTCCCGATGCGCCGGCGCTGCGTCCCCTGCGGGCGCGCGTGGGAATGGTCTTCCAGAGCTTCCATCTATTTCCGCATCTGACGGCGCTGCAGAACGTTTCCCTCGCGCCGCTGCACGTGAAGCACGAGCCGCGCGAAGCCGCCGAGGAGCGCGCTCGCGCCCTGCTGCGCCGCGTAGGCCTGGGCGATCGTTGCGCGGCGCGCCCTCTGCAGCTTTCCGGGGGTCAGCAGCAGCGGGTCGCCATCGCGCGGGCGCTCGCCATGGAGCCTGAGGTCCTGCTGCTCGACGAGCCGACCAGCGCGCTCGATCCGGAGATGCGCGGCGAGGTGCTCTCGGTCCTGCGGGACCTGGCGGGCACCACCACGATGCTGGTGGTGACGCACGAGATCTGGTTCGCGCGGAACGTGGCGTCCCGGATCTGGGTGTTCGACGAAGGGAGGCTGATCGAGGACGGGCCGCCCTCGGAGGTCACGGAGAACCCGCGCACCGACCGGGCGCGCGCATTCTTCCGGGCGGCGAAATAGCAGCGGTTCAGCGCACGGGGCCCAGGTACCGGTCGAACCAATCCAGCGTTTCTTTCATCGTCAGATCGTTCGGCGGGTGGTGCCCCGATTCGAAGACGATATGGCGCTTGTCGTCGTCAGGCGTCCCCAACACTCGGTTCCTTCCACAGCTCGCGCCGGCTGTAGCCGCCCTGGTCGACGAACTGCTTGAACTGGCGATTCGTCACCTCGTACCGATCGATGAAGTAGTCGGGCATTTCGATCGGCGGAAGGCGTTCGTGATGAAGAGGTTTTCCGGCTTCAGGTCGCGATGGATGATGCCCTTGTCGTGGGCCGCCGAG
>MNFJ01000006.1 GCA_001918155.1 Deltaproteobacteria bacterium 13_1_40CM_4_68_19 | reverse complement strand
CAGCGGTGTCGGTGACGAACATGCCGTATTTCTGCAGGGCGCGGAGGATCGCCAGGGAGGCCCCGTTGAATGGGGATAGATCGAAATCTGCCCGGAGCCGCACGCGGAGGCCCATGGGCGGTGCGTACGCCGCGTTGGTGCTGCCCGATGAATGCGTCGCCGGTGCCACGTACGCGTGCGCGGTCCCGCCGGCGGTGAACGCCAGCGCGTGGCGAATCTCGCCCTGCTCAACTGCCTCGTCGTAGCGGGCGAGACCGGGGAGGATCGGCAAGCCCGCTGCGGTGGCCGAAGTCCACCCGTCCGGCCTCGGCGCGCCGGAAACGAGATCGAAGATCGCGCCGGAGTCCGCGCGAAACCCGGAGCCCGAGGCGTACGTGTTGTACGTCTCGTAGATCCTGCACTCGTCGCGCACGAGGACGGTCGCGTGCCGATCTTCGTTCGCCTGGATGGGGACGTCCGCTGGAAACGGGTACGAACCGGGCTCGCTTTGCGAGGCGTAGAGGAATGACATCGGAACCCGCGCTTGATCCGCCGGCACGACGACGAAGGGCTGGCCGTATGGACCGCCGAAATCAGGATGAAGATTCAGCGAGCCGGCGCCCATGAACGCGAGGTAGTCGGCAGAGTGCGGATCGACGGGTTCCGACGAGACGTCGCGGTTCCACGCATTCCCGAGCGGAAACACCGGGCAGCCCGCGAGCGACGGCACGCCTGCGTCCACTCCCGCGTCACCCGCTGCGATCATTCCAGCGTCGGCCGCGTCGGAGAGCGAGCGAACCATCGGCCCCCCGCACGCGGAGAGGGCAAGCAACACCCAGCCAATGCGCATCTACGGATTCAAACGCTTCTGGGTGCGTACTTCAACCCGTTCGCACCTGCGTGCATCGACTCGAAGCGCCTGCCCGCCTGACCGCGATCCCGGCTCGAAACAGCGCCAGCGCTCAGGCGGTGAGCCGCGCCGCGTCGCCCTTCTTCCCGAAGATGCGCGCGCCGAGAACGCCGAGCTCGTAGCAAACCATCATCGGCAGCGCCATCAGCGCGAGGTTGAACGGGTCCCCCGTGGGCGTCACGAACGCGGCGATGATCACGTTCACGATGATCGCGTGACGCCGGTACTTGCTGAGGAACTTGTAGTCGACGACGCCCATCATCGCCAGCAGCGTCAGCACCATCGGCAGCTCGAAGATGATGCCGAACGCGAGCAGCATCATCATCACCAGGCCGAGCTGCTCGTCCATCATCAGCACCGGCTTGATGTCCGGCCCCGCCGTGTTGATGAGGAACTGGAACGCCGGCGGCAGGATGACGAGGTAGCAGAAAGCGGCGCCGCCGACGAAGAACAGCGTCGCCGCGAGCACGAACGGCGCGATCTTCTTTCGCTCGCGCCGGTACAGCCCCGGCGCCACGAACAGCCAGATCTGCCAGAAGATGAAGGGCGAGGCCACGAACAGTCCGGCGTAGAGACCGACCTTCAGATAGATGATGAACGGCTCCACGCTGCTCGCGAAATGCAGCGCCTTCTCCCCTTCGGGCAGCGCGGCGAACACGGGCTGCATCATGAAATGGAAGATCTGTTGCGACCAGTAGTACGAGGCGCCGAACCCGAGCAGGAGCCAGATGACCGCCCACTTCAGGCGCTTCCGCAGCTCGATCAGGTGATCGCGCAGCGAGAGCTGGACGTCGTCTTCCGGTCCTTCCGTCCTCGCTGCCGGCTTGGGCAACAGCGCCGGGCTCACGCCTTGGGCTCCTCCGCGGCTGCGGTCTGTGGCGCATCCGGCTGGCGCGCGACCGTCCCCTCCGGGGCGACGAGCTTGAGCTGCGATTCGGCCGCCGCACGGCGCGCGGCGGCGCGCGCGGCGCCCGGATCATCCGCCGGATTGGCCGGCAGCTTCCGCGTCTCCTCCGCCCTGGACGCATCGGGCGAGGGGACCGGAGCGATGGTCTTCTGCGGCTGCTGATCGAGATCGATGCGCGCGATCTCCGACTCGAATTGCCCCTTGATGTCGTCCGTCGCCTTGCGCAGCTCGCGCAGGCCCTTTCCCAGCGACCGCGCCAGGGATGGCAGCTGGTCGGGCCCGAGCAGCAGAAGGGCCAGGGCCAGGATGATGATGATTTCCGTCATCGAGAGGCCGCCGAGCATGGGCCCTTTCTAACACCTCGTGCCGTCCGGCGCCTTGGACTACAGGCCGCCCTTGAGCATCTGGTCCGCCGCCTGTGCCGCGTCCGGGGCCTGCTGCGGCTGCGACGGCTGGCCGGGCGCAGTGGCGACCGCTCCAGCCTCGTCCGGCGGCTCGTTCCCTTTCAGGTACGCCTCGAGGACCGGCTGCCGGGTTTCGGCGGTGGCGCGCTGGCCGGTATCACCGTCGATGTTCACCCAGACGATCTTCTCGCTGGGCGCCTCGAAATCGCCTTGCGGCACGCCCTTGAGCGCCTTCTGCATGTAGTCGAGCCAGATGGGCAGCGCGTAGTGGCCGCCGGTCGCGTACTTGTCCATCGGGGTCTCGTAGGTGTCGTAGCCGACCCAGACCCCGGTCACCAGATCGCGGGTGTACCCGAGGAACCAGGCGTCGAACAGGTCGTTGGTGGTGCCGGTCTTTCCCGCGACGGGCTTTGCGAGCGCCGCGGCGCGGCCCCCCGTGCCCGGCGGCTTGCACACTTCCGTCATCAGCTGCTCCATGAGGAACGCCGTCTCCGGCGTCATCACCTGCTCGGGCACGTCGAACAGCTTCGAGTATCCGGCGGCGACGCGATCCTCGAGCTCCGTCCACGGGTCGTAGAACGAGCTGTGGTCTTCGAGGATGCGGCCGTCCCGATCGAGCACGCGGCGCAGGTAGATCATCTTCGCCTTCTTCCCCAGACGCGCGAACGTCGCGAACACCCCGGTCAGCTCGGACGGGTAGACGCAGGAGGAGCCCAGCGCCATCGACAGGTCTTCGTTGATCTTGGTCGTGAGCCCGAGGCTGTGCCCCCACGCGGCAGCCGCTTTCACGCCGACGGCCTGCAGCGTGCGGATGGCCGGCGTGTTCATGGAGTGGATCAGCGCCTGACGCACCGGCACCTCGCCCCTGAACTCCTCCTCGTAGTTCTGCGGCTTCCAGCGGCGGCCGGTGGAGTCGTCGTCTGTGACGATGGGCGCATCCAACAGGACGGTGGAAGCGGTGAACCCGCGCTGTTCGATGGCCGCGCTGTAGATGACGGGCTTGAATGCCGACCCCGGCTGGCGACAGGCCTGGAAGGCGCGGTTGAACTCGCTCTTCTCGAAGTCGTATCCGCCGATCATCGCCACCACGTAGCCGCTGTTCGGGTCGGTGCTGATCAGGGCGCCCTGCAGCTTCGGGTCCTGCTCGAGCGCCCACACCCCCTTGGCCTCGGTGGCGCGCACCAGCACGACGTCCCCCGCGGAGAGCACCGGCCGCAGGGTGGTGATCTTCGTGTACTCGGAGTTCAGCTCGGGATTCGGTTTGCGCGCCCAGGCAGCCTGCTCCAGCGAAACCACGCCTTCCTGATCCCCGACGCGGATCTTCGCCGACTCCTTCTCCACCGAGGTCACCAGCGCGGCGATCACCTCGTCGTGCTTGCCCTCGTTTTCGAGGAACGCCTGCTCCTTCTTGATGAAGTCTTCCCAGTCCTTCTTCTTGAACTGCAGCAGTGGACCGCGGAAGCCCTGGCGCTTGTCCGCCTCGATCACGCCCTTGATGGTGGCGGCCACCGCATCGTGCTCGCGCTCGAGGTCGACCGTGGCGTACACCTTCAAGCCCTCGTCGAGCAGCCGGTCGTTGCCGTAACGGGCGACCAGGTCGCGGCGGATGTGCTCGGTCACGTACGGCGCGGTCTCGCGGAAGATGTCCTGCACCGGGTAGACTTGGATGGGAGCGTCCTCCGCTTCCTTCCGGTCCTGCGCGGTGATCATTCCTTCCTCGAACATGCGCCGCAGGACGTACATCCGGCGCGCCCTCGACCGCTCCGGATGCGCGAAGGGAGAGTACTTGCTCGGCGCCTGCGGCAGCCCGGCGATCAGCGCGATCTCGGGCAGCGTCAGCTCCCACACGTTCTTGCGGAAGTAGTTCTCCGCCGCGGCCTGCACCCCGTAGCTGTGGTGACCGAAGTACACCTCGTTCAGGTACAGCCAGAGGATGTGCTCCTTGTCGAAGTTGTTCTCCAGCCGGCGGGTGAGGATGAACTCGCGCGCCTTGCGCCGGACTCCCGCCCAGCCCGACCGGATCCGGACGCTCTGCTCTCCTTCGACGGAGGCCATGATCGCCTTGGCGGTCTGCTGCGAGAGTGTCGAGCCGCCCACGGTGCGGTTGTGCCGCACGTACGTCTGATAGATGCCGCGCATCAACCCCGTGAAGCTGACGCCGCCGTGCTCGAAGAAGTCCTTGTCCTCGCTGGCGATCACCGCCTGCTTGAGGCGCTTGGGGATGCGGTCGTACGGGACCACGACGCGGCGCTCGTCGTAGAACTCGCCGATCAGCTGCTCGTCGCCGCTCCAGATGGTGGTGACGATGGGCGGGCGGTAGTGGCGCGCCCAGTCGATGGACGGCAGCCCGCGGGCCAGCCAGATGTAGAGCCCGAGGAGAGCCAGGCTGGCCAACCCGGCCAGGATTCCCAGCGGAATGGCGATCAGGACCCACAGCTTCTTCTTGCCGGGCCCGCGGTCGGCGACGAGCCGCGCGTAGATCCGGCTTCTGAGGGGCGGCAGTTCGTTGGGCATCGTTCGGGTCCTACGTGGAACATCAGAACCGGGGGAGTTCATCCTGGCAAGTTGCTGACGGCCGGGCGCTCGCTGAATCCCGATCAGGATATCCGTGTTTTCCAGTGGATGCCCGCGCGCGTCAGACTTTCGGCCAGGTCTTCCGGAAGCGGCGATTCGAAGACCAGCCGCTTTCGTGTCAGCGGGTGCGCCAAGGCGAGTCGGATGCTGTGCAGAAACATGCGCCGCAGCCCCCACTGGCGCTGCGCCACGCGGTTGAAGGGGAAGTCGCCATATCTCGAATCCCCGACGACGGGATGGCCGATGGCCTCCAGGTGTCGACGGATCTGATGGGTGCGGCCCGTCTCGATGGTGAGCTCGAGCAGCGTCGCCTCCGGGCCGCCGGCGAGCTTCCTCCAGCGCGTGAGCGCGTTCTGCAGATTCACGCCCCGCTGCCGCTTGGAGGCGTACGTCTGCTGGCGCTCGGCGAGGCGCAGATCGATGCTCCCTTCCTCGCGCTGGAAGCGGCCCTTGGCGAGGGCCAGATACGTCTTGTCCGTCTCGCCGGCGGTGAACATCTCCGTCAGCCGGACCATCGCCTGCCGGGTCTTCGCCACGATCACCACGCCGCTGGTCTCGCGATCGAGACGGTGCGCCGGACTGGGCTTGAACTCTCCCTCGGGAGTCACGCGCCCCTGTCGCGCGAGATAGGCGCGCACCTGGTCGACCAGCGTGTCGCCGCTGATCCCGGAGCCCGGATGGACGGCGAGGCCGGCAGGCTTGTCGACGGCGAGAAGGTGCTCGTCTTCGTAGAGCACCCTGAAATCCTGCCGGACGGACGCGGCCGGCTTCGGCGGCGGAGCTTGCGCGGCCTGCAGGACGTGCACCGTGATCTCGTCGCCCGGCTGGAGCAGCTGGGCAACGGCCGCGCGCGAGCCGTTCACCCGGACCTTCTTCGTCCGCACCAGCTTGTACAGATGGCTGAGCGGCAGGTTGTCCAGGCGCTTGCGGAGAAACTTGTCGAGGCGCTGGCCGGCGGCGTCGGCGCTCACCTTGAAATCGACCCTCATCGCGGCTGGCTCTCCGAGAAGCGGGAGACCCGCCAGGTCCCGTCCTGCTGCCGCGAGAGCGTCACCTGGGCGCCGCGCTGCAGCGAGCCTCCGCCCTGCGGGCGGATGTCCAACTCGTAGTCCGCGACGCGCTCCGCCTCGTCGCCGGTCAGCGCCTTGCGCGTGTAGTAGACGCGCACCTGCCGCAGAGGCATGCCGGAGCTTCCTTGCCGTGCCTCTCGCGTCAGGTTCAGTTCGTCCTTCAGGCGCAGGGTGGCGATCCCGGTGGTGAGCGGCAGGGCCCCGTCCTGGTCGGACTCGACGTAGTAGCGATCGACGAACTTGTCAGCGACCGCGGCAGCGTCCTTCATGCCCCCGCAGGCCGCGAGCGCCAGGGCGAGAACGGCCGGTCCGCAGTGCAGGCCCTTGCGGCGCATCAGGCTTCGATCTTATCAGCGAGCAGCGGAGGCAGCTTGGCAAAGATCTATACGCGTCGGGGCGATGATGGCTCGACCGGACTCTTCGGCGGACCGCGCGTGCGCAAGGACGACCTGCGCGTTTCCGCATACGGCGACGTCGACGAGCTCAATTCCGCCCTTGGCATGGCGCGAGAGGAAGTGCCCGCGGGAGACCTGCGCGATCTGATCGACTCCCTGCAGAGCGAGCTCTTCACGCTCGGCGCCGAACTCGCCACACCGGACGTGGACGCCGCCCCCAAGGAAGTGCCGCGCATCACCGCCGACCACGTTGCGCGGCTGGAGTTCGAGATCGATCGGCTGACCGAACAGCTGCCGCCGATGAAGAACTTCATCCTGCCCGGCGGATCGCGCGCCGGCGCGGCGCTGCATCTCTGCCGCACCGTCTGCCGCCGCGCCGAGCGGAAGGTGGTCGAGTTGGCGGAGTCGGCACGGGTGCCGGATCAGGGGCTCGCGTACCTCAACCGGCTCTCCGATCTGCTGTTCGTGATGGCGCGCGCCGCCAACTTGCGCGCCGGCGGGCGCGAGATCCCCTGGGTGCCGTCGAGATGAAGCTGTTCGAGCTGGCGGAACTGCGCCCGCGCGAGTCGCTGCGCTTTCCGCTGGGGCAGCTCGAGGGATTCGCGGTCCGCGACGCGAGCGGCAGTGTCCACGCGTACCTGAACATCTGCCCGCACCGGGCCCAGCCGGTCGACATCGGGGACGGACGCCTGTGGCTCGACTCCGGCGAGATCGAGTGCCAGGCGCACGGCGCCCGCTTCGATCCGGCGACGGGCGCCTGCACGGGTGGCCCGTGCTTCGGGCGCGGCCTGACCCGGCTCGGCATCGAGGAGCGCGAAGGCGCGGCCTGGCTACTTGAGCCGCTTCAGTACCGCTGAGGTGAACATCCGCGTCGTGGCCGACCCGCCCAGGTCCGGCGTGATCGCCTCCTTCGAAGCGATCGCCTCGCGGACTGCCGTCGCCAGCCGTTCCGCTGCGGTGCGCTCGCCGATGTGCTCGAGCAGCATCACGCCCGCGAGCATCACCGCCGTGGGGTTGGAGATGCCCTTGCCGGCGATGTCGGGCGCCGTCCCGTGCACGGCCTCGAAGATGGCTGCGTCGCGGCCGATGTTCGCTCCCGCGGTGAGGCCCAGGCCGCCGATGAGGCCGCTGGTGAGATCGCTGAGGATGTCCCCGAACAGATTGGTGGTGACGAGCACGTCGAACTGGTTGGGGTTCTTCACCAGCTGCATGGCGCAATTGTCGACGATGATCTCCTTGAACTCGACGTCCGGGTGCTTCGCCGCCAGCGCGCGGCCGGTGTCGAGGAACAGGCCGCTCGTGGCCTTGAGGATGTTTGCCTTGTGCACCAGCGTCAGCCGGCGGCGCTTGTTCCGCTTCACGTACTTGAACGCGTACTCGATGATCCGCTCGCTGCCCTTGCGCGTGATGATCGAGATGGTCTCGGCCGCGCTGCGCTCGTCGTCGACGTAGTGTTCGACGCCGGAGTACAGGCCTTGCGTGTTCTCGCGGATCACCACCAGATCGACGCCGCTGTAGCGCGTCTCGACGCCCGCGAAGCTCCGGGCTGGGCGGACGTTGGCGTAGAGATCGAACTCCTTGCGCAGCGCAACGTTCGCGCTGCGATAGCCTTCGCCGATGGGGGTCGCGAGGGGCCCCTTCAGCGCAAGCTTGTTGCGCCGGATCGACTCCAGCGTCTCCGCGGGAATCGGCGTCCCGTGGGTGGGCACGGCGCCCGCCCCCGCGGCCGCGCGCTCCCAGTCCAGCTTCGCGCCCGCCGCCTCGATCGCCTCGACGGCGGCGTTGACCACCTCGGGCCCGATGCCGTCGCCGGGAATCAGCGTGACTGGAATGGACATGGGCGGCGGTTCTAGCCTTGCTGTACGGCATGTCAATCCCGTGGAGCAGGTCAAGACTCCGGCGCGCGATAGAGGGCCAGCGCGAGAAGGATCATCTGCAGGACGAGCAGCGCGGAGCTGATCCCATGCAGCAGGCCGAATCGTCCGGAAGTGGTCTCGGCGGCCGCGCGCATCGACTGGATCGCGGGGGTGACGGCGAGGGCGGATATCGCAGCGCAGAGCCCTGCGAGCAGCGGAGCGATGGCGCTCCTCGGGCGGCCGATCGCAACCGCGCAGACCACCGCAAGGGCGGTCAGCGCCAGCGTCGCCGCGTCCAGGCGGGCGAGCATGGCACCGACGAGATCCGCCGCCAGCTGCCGGCGTGGGTGCTCGCGCGGCAGCGCCGCGACGTCGCGCGGGAACACGACCTGCGCGGCCACGGCCGCGAAGAACAACTGCGCCCCGAACAGGGATCCACAGGAAAGCCGATAGAGGAACCGCGCCATCCCGGCGTTTTGCGCTACGTTAGACCCTGTATGCAAGGCGACATGGACATCGTCGATCCCCTGATCGACGACTACCTGACGCGTCTGGCGGGATCGCCCGACCCGGTGGAAGCGGAGATGCGCCGGTACGCGGACGAGCGCGACGGCTATCCCATCGTCGGTCAGACCCTCGGGACCTTGCTCGCGCAGTATGCGCTGCTGATGAAGGCGCGCCGCATCTTCGAGGTGGGGAGCGGTTTCGGCTACTCCGCGTTCTGGTTCGCGCGCGTCCTCGAGCCGGGGAGCATGGTGACGCTGACGGACTTCGACCGCGAGAACCTCGACCGGGCGCGTGCATGGCTCCTCAAGGCGGGGTTGCTCGAGCGTTGCCGCGTCGAGCCGGCGGGTGACGGCCTCGAGGCGCTGGCGCGCTGCGAGGCCGGGCTCGATATCGTCTTCCTCGATGGGGAGAAGGCCGAATATCCGAAGGCGCTCGCCATCGCGCTCCCGAAGCTGCGGGCGGGGGGCCTGGTGCTCGCCGACAGTGTGCTCTGGGGAGGCGCAGTGGCGCGGGGCGAGAGCGATGCGGCGACCGCGGGCCTGCGCGAATACACTCGCCTGATCTTCGGGAGCGAAGGGCTGGTCTCGACGATCGTGCCGATCCGGGACGGTCTCGCCGTCACCTGGAAGAGGTAGCGCGTGGACGTCACAGCCGCGCAGGTGAAAACGCGCGCATGCGAATTGGGATTCGATCTCTGCGGGGTTGCGCGCGCGCATCCGCTTCCGCCGGAACCGCTCGATCGCTGGCTCTCGCGGGGATGGGACGCGGAGCTCGGGTACGTGCGCGCGCGGCGGGAAGAGCGGCTCGACCCCTCGCGCCTCGTCTCTGGGGCACGCAGCGTGATCGTGGTCGCCGCGTCCTACGCTCCCTCGCCGGAAGATCCGGAGCCCGTTCCCGGAGAGCTGGCCATCGCGCGTTACGCGCGGGGGCGCGACTACCACAACGTGTTGCTCAAGCCCGTGCGCAAGCTCGCGACCTGGCTGCGCGAGCGCGGCGCTTCCGTGTACGCCGAGGTCGACGCGGGTGCCGTGATGGAAAAGGCCTGGGCGCAGGAGGCGGGCATCGGCTGGATCGGCAAGAATGGCTGCCTGATCCACGAGCGGCTGGGATCCTGGCTGCTGCTCGGCGCGTTGATCACCGACGCGGACCTGGAGGCTGATGCGGCGCACCCCGACCGCTGTGGCGAGTGCACGCTCTGCATCCCGGCCTGCCCGACCGGCGCCATCCGCGAGCCCCGTTACGTCGACTCCGCGCTCTGCATCGCGTACCACACCATCGAGCACCGCAATGCCATCCCGGAAGAGATCGCGCGGCGCGCCGGAGGCCGGCTCTTCGGATGCGATGCCTGCCAGGATGCATGCCCGTGGAATCGCCGCGCCACGCCGGGCGCACTGGTCCAGCTTCGCGCGCGCACCGCCTCGCTGCGCACCGACGAGGTTCTCTCGCTCACCGACGAGGAAACCTGGCGCCGGTTCGAAGGGACCCCGCTCCTGCGCGCCGGGCGCGACGGGCTGGTGCGGACCGCGCTGGCCGTCGGCGAAGTCGCGGCGGCGCGCGCGCGCGCGCTCACGCAGGATCCGGCTCCAGGGGTACGGGAGCAGGCGCGGCAGCGCCTCAGCGCGACGGAAACGTGAGCACCGCGCCGTTGAGCGCTCCCGCATCGGGCGACACCAGGAAGACGATCGCCTCCGCGACTTCTTCCAGGGGCACCTGCCCCGGCAGGTTGCCGTTCGCGGGCGTGCGCATGGTCCCTGGCGCGATGCAGTTGGCGCGCACGCCGCCACCTTCCTCCGCGATCGCCTTGGTGAGCGCCACGACGCCGGCCTTGGAAGCCGCGTATGCGGCCGAGCCGCGCACGCCGCTCAACGAGGCGGCATTCAGTGCGGCCACGTTCACGATGCGCCCTTCGCCGCGCATCCGCCGCAGCGCCGCCCGGCAGCAGAGAAAGCAGGAGCGCAGGTTGATGTCGACCATCTTCTCGAACAGCTCGACGGAGGTCTGCGCGAACGGCGCTCCCATCCAGCCGCCGGCGCAGTGCACCGAGCCCCAGATCGCTCCATGCTGCTCCAGGGCCTTGTCGTATGCCGCCTCGACCTGCGCCTCCACCGAGAGGTCCGCCTGCTTGCGCGTCAAGGCGACCACGCTCGCGCCGCTCCGCTGTAGCCGCTCGACCACCGCGGCCCCGAGGTTTCCCGAGGCTCCGGTGACCACCACACAGCGTCGTTCCAGTGTTGACATGGCGGCCCAATCTACGCAGAACGGAGCGGCCGATGCACGTCCGCGCTCGTCCGTCCGCCGTCGCGCTCTACGGCGCGCTGCTGGCGCACACGCTGGTCTCCGCGGGGAACTACCTCTTCGCCAAGCGCGCGCTGATGGAGATTCCGGCGCTGCCGCTCGGACTATTGCGATTCGCCGGCGCCTCCGTGCTGCTGACGATCCTTCTGCGGCGGGTCCGGCCGCCCGGACAGCGGCTGCCGCCCCGCGATGCGTGGAAGAAGCTTTTCTTCCTCTCCCTCGTCGGTGTCCCGGTGAATCAAGGTTTCTTCCTCTACGGCCTGCAGCTCTCGACGGCCTCGCACGCCGCGCTGCTCTACACCTTGACGCCGCTCTTCGTGCTCCTCGTCGCGCAAGCGCTGATCGGCGAGTTCCCCGGCTGGCGCGCGATCGTGGGAGCGGCGCTGGCGCTGGGAGGGACCGTCTACGTGCTGTTCCAGCGAGGTCTCGACGTTTCGAGCGGACCCCTCCTCGGCGACCTCCTCTTGCTCGTCGGCGTGATCGCTTGGGCCGTCTTCACGGCGGAAGGGCGTGAGGTCGTCGGAAGGTTCGGCGCGTTCCCCACCGTCGCCTGGACGCTGATCGCCGGGACGGTGCTCTACCTGCCGCTCGGCCTTGGAGCGCTGCTCGTGCCCTCGTACCGGGCGGACATCGTCCGCGCGTCCGCTGCGGCATGGTGGGGGGTCGCGTACTTGATCTTGATGACCAGCGTCGTCGCATACCTGCTGTGGTACTGGGCCCTCGCGCACCTCGCCGCCGCCCGCGTGGCCATTTTCACGAACTTGCAGCCGCTCGCGACCGCGCTGCTCGGGCAGCTCTTCCTCGGCGAGCGGATGACGGCGGCATTCTTCAGCGCGGCGGCCGTGGTGATCGCGGGAGTGCTGCTTGCGCAGTGGCGGGCGACCGACGCGGCGGAGGAGGCCCTCCTGGAGTCGCCGGCAAAGACCTGATCCCGCTCAGCGGCTGCGGCGCATGGCGGCGATGTAGAACCCGTCCGTTCCCTGGCGGTGCGGCAGTAGCTGGACTTCGCTGCCCACCCCCAATCCGACGGATTGTGGGAGGACCGGCGCCGGTTCGAAGTCCGGATGGGCGGCGAGGAAAGCGCTCCGCACGTCCTCGTTCTCGCGGCGGTTGATCGAGCAGGTCGCGTACACCAGCCGGCCGGATGGTCTCACCAGCCGCGCGTAGCGGTCCAGGATCTCCCTCTGGCGAGGCGGAAAGGAATCCACCTCTGCCTCGTCGAGGCGCCAGCGCGCATCCGGGTTCCTCCGGATCGCTCCCAGCCCGGAGCAGGGAGCGTCGACAAGCACCACGTCGGCCATTTCGCTCAGCTCGCCGAGGCGCGCGTCGCTCGATTCCGGCACGGCTCGGGCCTCCCAGTTGTGCACTCCCGCGCGCCGCGCCCGCGGGCGAAGCTCGTCGAGGCGGCGGCCGTCGCGATCGCAGGCCACGAGCCGCCCCTTGTTGCGCATCTCGGAAGCAAGCGCGAGCGTCTTGCCCCCCGCGCCGGCACAGGCATCGACCACGAGCTGTCCCGGCCGCGCCTCGCAGGCGAGCGCGATCAGCTGGCTGCCTTCGTCCTGCACCTCGAACAGCCCCGCCTTGAACGAGCGCAGCGCGAAGACGTTCGTGCGTCCGCTAAACGTGACGCCCCACGGAGAGAGTCCGGTCGGCTCGACGCGCAGGCCTTCTGCCCGGAGCGTGGCGAGCAGCTCGTCCCGCGTGTTCTTCAGCAGATTCGCGCGCACCGTGAGCGGAGCTCGCTGGTTCAGCGCCGCCGCGAGCGCGCCGGTCTCCGCCGGACCGAGCTGCTCGCTCCAGAGCTTCGCCAGCCATCGCGGCAGCGACGTCTCGGCGGCGAGCGCGTCCAGCGGGTCGTCCGGAGCGCCGAGATCCCCGGGGGCGGCGACGAGCTCGAGTGCCCATTGCCATGCCGTAACCTCGGGGCCGGCGAGTCCCGCCGCGCTCCGTGGCGACTGCCGCTCTCCAACGACGAGGTACGCCGCGTACCTGAGCAGGTGCTGCGTGGGCGTCGCCAGCTTCTCGAGCGCCAGCTTGCGCGTGCCGAGTGCGCGCTGAAGGAGGTGGTCGACGCGCCCCTGCAGACGCAGGAGTCCATACACCGCGTCGGACACCGCACGCCGTTCCACGCTGCGAAGCAACTTCTCACGCCGCAGGACGCTCTGGAGCGCCTGGTCCGCGCGCGCGCCCTCGCGCCGGACTTCCTCGTAGATTTCCAGCACCGCGGTGCGGACGAGCTGCGCTCTCACGGCGCCGCTTCTCGGATGGCAACGCACATGCTGTCAACCAGGAAGTCCGCCCGTAGTCGGACCGACGTCCGGCCGAATTCCCCGAGGAGACGTACCGTTAGAAACCTTGGGTGTCCTTGGTCGCAGCGATCGCGCTGGCCGCCCTTCCCCCGGTGCTCACGATGGATGACGCGCTCCGCATCTTTCGCGAGCGCGGATTCGATCTGTTGATCGCAGAGGCGCAGATCGCGGCCGCCGAAGGCGATGCGACGGCGGCAAGAGCGTTCGCCAATCCGCAGCTCTCGGCGAGCGCCGGCCGGTCGTTCGACTACGACCCGCGCGCGTGTCCCGGATGCTCGGCGACGGCGTGGTCGATCGGACTGACCGATCCGTCGGCGCTGTCCGATCTGATCAGCGGAAAGCGCGGGTTGAGGATCGAGGTCGCCCGCGCGGCCCTGGCGGCGGCGAAGCGATCGCGCGACGACGCGCTTCGCACGCTTTCCCTCCAGGTCCGGCAGGCCGTCCTGGACGGGGCGTTGCAGCAATCGCAGCTCGCGCTCGCCCGCGAGTTCGCCGAATCCACCGAGCGCACGCGCGCGCTCGACGAGAGACGGCTGCGGTCCGGAGCCGTCTCTGACGCCGAGCTGGCGCGGGCGGAGGTGGCGGCGCTGCAAGCCCAGCAGGGCGTCGATCTGGCCGAGCAGGCCTTGGTCGCCGCCCGGCTGCAGATCGCGTTCCTCCTCGGCGTGCGCGATCCGGCGCCGGAGGAGTTCACCATCGACCCGGCGTTCTTCGACCGCGCGCTGCCCG
>MNFJ01000057.1 GCA_001918155.1 Deltaproteobacteria bacterium 13_1_40CM_4_68_19 | reverse complement strand
CCAAGCCGCGCGTACATTCCCGAGCTGTAGTTCTTGATCGGCATGTCGATGAAGTCGCCCAGCTCGGAAAAGGCGACGATGCGATCGAACTTCCCCTCCATCTGCCGGCGCGAGAAGCCGAGGAGCGCCCCGTTGAGGAAGATGTTGTCGCGGCCGGACAGCTCGGGATCGAAACCCGCCCCGAGCTCGATCATCGGGCTGATCCGCCCCTGCACGAGCACCTCGCCTTCGTCCGGCATCAGCACGCCGGCGATGGTCTTCAGCAAGGTGCTCTTGCCGCTGCCGTTGTGGCCGACCAGGGCGATGGCCTCGCCCGGCTCGATCTCCAGCGAGACGTGGCGCACGGCCCAGAACATCTCCGCCGAGCGAAGGTGCCGGAAGCGGTTCACCACCGCCTCTTTCAGCGTGCTCACCTTCTCGCGGTAGAGCCGGTAGCACACGCCGGCGTCGCGGATGCGGATCTCGCCGTTCCTCACAGGTAGTGGATGTGCCGCGGCGCGAGCCGGTTGAAGACCGAGAATCCGATGAACAGCGCTCCGAGCGCGGCCCCGCAGGCGACGGCAACTCCAATGAGCGGGGGAACGCGCCCGTAATAGACGGGATCGCGCACCAGCCCCACCATGTAGGTGAGAGGGTTCATCTGTAGAAACACGCGGAACGCACGGAACCACCAGGTGTCGTGCTGCCCGAGCATCTGCAGGTCATAGACGACCGGGGACAGGTACATCAGCATCTGCAGCCCGACCTCCGCGAGGTGTCGCACGTCGCGGAAGAACACCGTGAAGGTAGCGAAGAGCAGCGTCACGCCGCTGATGAAGATGGTGAGGATCAGCATCGCCAGCGGCAGGAAGAGCAGCGCGGCCGTGAAGGGCTGCCGGACGACCGCCATCAACAGCAGCAGCGGAACGAAGGAGAGGGCGAAGTTGACCAGGTTCGAGCCGACCACCGACAGCGGAAACACCGCCTGCGGCAGCCGCACCTTCCGGATCAGCTCCTGGTTGACGAGGATGGAGTGCAGGCCCTGCAGGACCGCGATGCTGAAGAACAGCCAGGGCAAGAGGCCCGAGAGCAGGAAGATGGCGAAGTTGCGCTGCGGGGCCCTCATGATGGTGGAGAAGACGATGGTATAGACCACCATCAAGAGGAGCGGGTTCAGCATCGTCCACAGGAGCCCGAAGATGCTGCGCTTGTAGCGGACCTTCAGCTCGCGGATCACCAGCATCGCGACGAGCTGCCGGTACTGGATCAGCTCGCGCAACGGCGATCTGCGCGCAGTCGTGAAGGTGCCCGCTGCGGGAGCGCCTTCGGTGAGCTCGGTCACGTCCGGCTCTCCGCGAGGAACCGATCGAGAGCGGCATCGATCGGCAGCGGGACCGACTCGCCCAGCAGGCGCCGCACCTTGTCGACCCGCAGCCCGCACCTGAGCGGCCGGGGGGCGGGAAGCTTCAGGTCCGCAACCCGCACGGGAACGATCAGCGATTCGTCGGCCCGCAGCTTGCCGGCCAGGGCCCGGCAGAAGTCGAGGCGCGAGATCTCCGTCGCGCCCGCGCAGTGGAACAGGCCCTGCGCACCGGAGCGGTGCACGCCGATCACCATCTCGGCGGCATTGTCCGCCAGCGTGGGCGAGACGACCTGGTCGGTGAATGCCTTCACCGGCTTGCCGGCGCGCAGCGACTCGAGCGCGGTCGCCGCGAACGTCTTCTTCGCTCCCGGACGGCCGCTGTACACCACGGCCACCCGGCAGACCGCCACGTCCGCGGCGAGGATCAACGCCGCTTCCTCTCCGGACCGCTTCGTCCGGGCGTAGACCCCGCGCGGATTCGGCGGATCGTCCTCCGTGTAGCTGCCCTTCACGCCGTCGAAGACGTAGTCGGTGGATACGGCGGTCAACCGGGCCCCGGTCCTGGCGCAGGCCAGCGCGGCGACCTCGACCGCGCGCACGTTGAGCGCCCACGCCTCTCGCGGGCTCTTCTCGCAGCCGTCGACGTCGGTCATGGCAGCCGCGTTGATGACACCGTCCGGCTGGGCCGACTCGATGAGCCGCGCCAGCTTTTCCGGCTCGACCGATAGATCGACCTCCACGTACGCGGCACCCGCGTCGAACCGCCGCGGTCCCCGCCCGGACGCGAGCACGCCCTCTCCCGCCTCCAGGAGCCGCGCGACGATGCGGCTGCCGACGAGGCCGTTCGCGCCGGCGACGACCGTGGTCATCGTGCTCCGTAGTTGCGGTCGTAATACGTGCGGTAATCGCCGGTGCGCACGCGCTCCCACCAGCCGCGGTTCTGCAGGTACCACTCGACGGTACCCTTCAGGCCGTCCGGGAATGCGATGTGCGGCGACCACCCAAGCTCTGCTCGCGCCTTGGCCGCATCGATGGCGTAGCGGCGATCGTGCCCCGGGCGGTCCTTCACGTGCTCGATCAGCTCGCGCGGCTTCTGCAAGATCTCCAGCAGCCGCCCGACGATCTGGATGTTCGGCCACTCGTTGTCGGATCCGATGTTGTAGATCTCGCCCCCGCGGCCCATCTCCAGGGCGGCGAGCAGCGCGCGGCAGTGGTCCTCCACGTGGATCCAGTCGCGCACCTGCATGCCGTCGCCGTAGACGGGCAACCTGCGGCCTTCGAGCGCGTTGGCGATCATCAGCGGGATCAACTTTTCCGGGAACTGGTACGGTCCGTAGTTGTTCGAGCAGCGGGTCACCACCACGTCGAGGCCAAACGTATGCCCGTACGCGAGCACGAGCAGGTCCGCCGCCGCCTTCGAGGCGCTGTAGGGGCTGGAGGGCCGCAGCGTGCTCGCCTCGGTGAACTTGCCGCTCGCGCCGAGCGAGCCGTACACCTCGTCGGTGGAGATCTGCAGGAAACGCTTCACCCGCGCCGTTCGCGCCGCTTCCAGCAGCACCTGCGTGCCGGAGACGTTCGTCTGCACGAAGATCCCCGGCCCGAGGATGCTGCGATCGACGTGGCTCTCCGCCGCCAGGTTCAGGATGGCATCGACGGCGTGGTGGCGGATCAGGTGCTCGACCAGCTCGGCGTTGGCGATGTCTCCGCGGACGAAGACGTGTCCGGGGTCCTGCCGCAGGTCGGCGACCGACTCCGCGTTGCCCGCGTAGGTGAGCTTGTCGAGGTTGACGACCTTCCATTCCGGACGCTCGCGCCGCAAGAACCGCGCGAGATTGCTGCCGATGAAGCCCGCGCCGCCGGTGACCAGGACCGTCCGAGTCACTTGCGCCTCACGAGCTCGTTCGCCGCCGCCAGCGAGTCGAATGTGCCGGCGTCCGTCCACCAACCCGTGAGACGGTCACACTGCAGGGTCCCGGCGCGCAGGTAGTGGTTGTTGACGTCCGTGATCTCCAACTCGCCGCGGGCGCTCGGTTTGAGGGTGCGGATGATGTCGAAGACCTGCGAGTCGTAGAAATAGATCCCCACCACCGCCAGATCGCTCTTCGGCTTCTTCGGCTTCTCCACGATGCGGACGACCCGCGAACCATCCACCTCGGCGACGCCGTAACGCTGGGGGTCGTGGACCTGCTTGAGCAGGAGCCGCGCGCCGCGCCCCTGCTCGCGGAACGCCTTCACGTAGGCGCGGATATCGTCCGCGAAGATGTTGTCGCCGAGGATCGCGCAGATCAACTCCTGGCCGGCGAAATTCTCGGCGAGCCCGAGCGCCTGCGCGATTCCGCCCGCCTCGTCCTGGACCTTGTAGGTGAAGCGGCAGCCGAAGTCCTTGCCGGACCCGAGCAGCGTCACCACGTCGCCCATGTGCTCCACGCCGGTGACGACGAGGATCTCCTCGATCCCGGCCGCGGTGAGCTTGCGGACGGGATGGAAGATCATCGGCTCGCGGCCCACCGGAAGGAGGTGCTTGTTCGTCACCTTGGTGAGCGGAAACAGGCGCGACCCGGTTCCGCCGGCGAGGATGATGCCCTTCATCGCGGCTCCTTGACGGGGCGCGTTGTGCCAGAAAGCGCGGGTAAAGCCAAGAAAGACCACCGGGTTCTCCAGGGTCACGCGCGCAGCAGCGCGATCGCCGCGATCGCGGCGCTGACGAGGCCGGGGATGGCCGCCCCGACCCAGGGCGAGATCGCGCCCGAGACGGCGATGGCGTGCGAGATCACCGAGGCTGCCCAGAGGATCAGCGAAAGCGCCATCCCCAGGGCGACCGCGCCGGCGAGCGGCATCCGGCGCCGCGGCCGCTGCAGCGTGAACGTCAACCCGACCGCGGCCAGCGCCGCCGGAATCACGTGGACCGGGGTCGCGACCCGCTCGGCGAGGGCCACCTCGTACTCGCGGGTGGGCTGGCCGGCCTTCTCGCGCAAGCGCACTTGCTCGCGGAGCTGCCGCCAGGGAAGCTGGCGGGGCCGGCCGCTGCGCAGTTGCAGGTCGGCGGGGGTCTCCGGAAACAGCTCGATGAGCACTTCGGCACGGCGCTCGAAGATGGTGCCGCCCGGACCGCCGTACAGCTCATAGCGGGTCTCGACCGCGTCGAACAGGCGCCACCTGCCCGGTCCGGCGGACTCGATCCGGCGCGCGTCGATGCGGCGGGAAAGCCGGAACGGCTGCTCGATCTCGAGCACCGTGGCCGGCTCCCAGCCACCGTCGCGCTGGGGGCCGAGATGGTAGATGCGCCCGAACTTCCCCCGGACCCATGACGACCCGGTGTGATACGTCGCCCAGTCCCCCCAGCGGTTGAAGCGCTTCACCTGGATCTCCTCCGCCCGGGCATCGGCGCCTACGACCACCCGCTCCCCCAACAAGACGAGCGCGAGCCCGAGGATCGCGGCGAAGACCGCGATCGGGGCGGCCAGTCGCAGCGGCCGGACGCCGAGAGCGAACAGGGCCGTCAGCTCCCCGCGGCGCGAGAGCAGCGTCACCAGCAGCGAGGCGGAGATGATCAACGCCACCGGTGCGAGCTGGTAGGCGACCACGGCGGCCTTGTTGGCGTACAACTCGGCGGCCGCAAGCCCCCAGGCGCGCCCCGTGTAGGTGTGTGCGCGATCGGCGAAGTCGATCACCAGGTAGACGAGGACGACGCCTCCGAGCGTCGCGAGGAACAGGCGCGAGAGCTCGCCGAGGAGCAGGCGGTCGAGTTGCCCTCCGGGTCTTTGCCGGCCCCGCGCCAGTTACATCTCCGCCGCGGCGATGTCGGCGCGGCTCTGCATCCCGGCAAACGAGATGCGGGCCGCGGCGCCGTACGCGCGCGCCCGCGCCTGCGCAGGGCCGGTGCCGAGCGCGGCGACGGTGAGCACGCGCCCGCCGCCGGTGACGACCTTCCCCGATTGCAGTTTCGTCCCGGCGTGCAGCACCCAGAGATCCTCGCCCTCCTCGGCGGCCAGCGCTTCCAGGCCGCGGATCTCGTCCATCGATCGGGGGGCCCCCGGATACCCGTGCGCCGCGAGCACGACCGCCACCGCGGTCCGCGAATCCCAGACGGGCCTCTGCCCGGCGAGACGCCGCTGCGCCGCCGCGAAGAAGAGCGGCAACGGATCGCTGCGCAGCCGCAGCAGGATGGCCTGCGCCTCCGGATCGCCGAGCCGGCAGTTGAACTCGAGCACCCGGGGCCCCTGCGTCGTCAGCATCAGCCCGGCGTAGAGCGCTCCGACGAACGGGGCGCCGCGCCGGGCGAGCTCGCGCGCCGTCGGCTCGAGGATGGTGCGCACGGTCAAGTCGACCAGCTCCTCCGTCGCGTCGGACGGGGGGCAGACCGCGCCCATCCCGCCGGTGTTCGGGCCCAGGTCCCCGTCCAGGAGGCGCTTGTGGTCGCGGGCCGGCGGCAGGGGGACCACGGTCTCGCCGTCGCACAGGGCGATGATCGAGACCTCGCGGCCGGAGAGGCGCTCCTCGATCAGGAGCCTCGCGCCGGGCTTCCACAGCTCGTCGACCGCCGCCGCAGCCGCGGCGCCATCGTCCGCCACGATCACGCCCTTTCCGGCAGCGAGCCCGTCGAGTTTCACGACGCAAGCTCCCCGGGCCCGCGCATGCTGACGCGCCGCCGCCGCATCCTCGAAGACGGCTGCGTGCGCCGTGGGCACCCCGGCGGCGAGCATGATCTCCTTCGCGAACGCCTTCGACGACTCGATCCGGGCAGCGGCCTGCAGCGGTCCGAAGCAGGGCACGCCCCGCTGCGCCATCCGATCGGCGAACCCTTCCGCGAGCGGCGCCTCGGGGCCGACGATGACCAGATCGGGCGACTCTGCAAGCGCCGCATCCGACAGCGACGGCTGCGCGGGAACGCAGCGCTCTTCCCGCGCGATGCCGGGATTTCCGGGGATGGCCACGATCTCCCGCGCGCCCCCGCCGCGCCGCAGGGCGCGCACCAGCGCGTGCTCCCGCGCGCCGCTCCCGATGACGACGACCCTGATCACCTTGGAATGCATTTCATGACCTGACTGGCGGGCGTTCGGGCCCAAGAGCAGTCGCC
The DNA here is from genome assembly GCA_001918155.1 of Deltaproteobacteria bacterium 13_1_40CM_4_68_19. Classification (GTDB taxonomy): domain Bacteria; phylum Myxococcota; class Myxococcia; order Myxococcales; family 40CM-4-68-19; genus 40CM-4-68-19. The sequence continues at coordinate 2,227 of MNFJ01000057.1, read as the reverse complement.
AAGCCGCCTTCGGCGGGCGCGATCAGGACCCATTTCATAACCTGCCTGCGAGTGTTTGCGCTCAAGAGTAGCCGCCAACCGGCCTTCGGCCGGCGCGGCTAATGCCGGAAATGCCGGACGCCGGTGAACACCATGGCGACGCCGGCGCCGTCGGCGGCGGCGATCACCTCGTCGTCGCGCACCGATCCGCCGGGCTGCGCGATGGCGGTGACCCCTGCGCGCGCCGCCTCCTCGACGCCGTCCGGAAAGGGGAAGAACGCATCCGATCCAAGGACCGCGCCGCGCGCCTTCTCCCCCGCGCGTTGGGCGGCGATGCGGACCGAATCGACGCGGTTCGTCTGCCCCATGCCGATGCCCACGGTGACGTCGCGACGGGCGAGCACGATCGCGTTGGACTTCACGTGCTTCACCACGCTCCAGGCGAACGACAGCGCCTCGATCTCGTCCGGCGTGGGCGCCCTGTGCGTGACCACTTTCCAGCCTCGTGGGTCGGCGTCCGCCAGGTCGCGCGACTGGACGAGAAGTCCGCCGGGAATGCTGCGCACCTCGCGCGGCTCGGGAGCCCACGAGTCGCGGCCCTGGGCGAGAAGCGAGACCTGAAGGAGCCGCAGCGACTTCTTCGCCTTGAGGACCTCCAGCGCGCCGCGCTCGAATTCCGGCGCGATCACCGCCTCGAGAAAAGTCTCCGCGAGCGCCGTCCCGGTCGCGGCATCGACCGGATGGGTGAGGGCCACGATCCCTCCGAATGCGCTGACCGGGTCGGAATCGCGCGCCATCCGGTACGCGTCCAGCACGGTGGGCGCCTTGGCCACGCCGCACGGGTTCGTGTGCTTCACGATCACGACCGCCGCCTGCCCTTGCGGGCCCATCGCATGCTCTTTCAGGGCTTCCAGCGCCGCCGACCCGTCGAGAAGGTTGTTGTAGGAGAGCTCCTTTCCCTGCAGCTGCCGGGCGGACGCCAGCGTCGGCTCGCGAGGTTGGGGCACGGCCACGTAGAACGCTGCCCGCTGGTGAGGATTCTCCCCGTAGCGGAGCGACTGCCGCCGCCGGTACTCGGGAAGGGGTGGCGATTCCGCGAAGCCGCCGCCTTCTTCCGGATGGGCCCTCGCCAGCTGCTCCGCAAGCCAGCCGGAGATCGCGGCGTCATACGCCGCCGTGTGGGCGTACGCCCGCGCCTGCAGCCGCCGCCGGGTGCTCTCGTGCACCTCGCGCTTCTGCTGCAGCTCGGCCAGGACGACTCCGTAATCGGCGGGATCCACCACCACCGTGACGTAGTCCGCATTCTTCGCGGCGGAGCGGACCATCGACGGGCCGCCGATGTCGATGTTCTCGATGACTTCCTCGTACGGCAGCCCTTTCGCGACCGCCTCCCGGAACGGATAGAGATTGACGACGACCAGATCGATGGGCTGGATGCCCTGCCTCTGCATGTCCGCCTGATCCCCGGCGAGCTTGCGGCGGGCGAGGATGCCTCCGTGCACTTTCGGGTGCAGCGTCTTCACCCGCCCGCCGAACATCTCCGGGGCGCCGGTGAAGTCCGTGACTTGGAGGACCTTGATGCCTTCCTTCACCAACAGGGAGGCGGTGCCGCCGGTCGAGAGGATCTCGATGCCCAGCGCCGAGAGCCCGCGGGCGAACTCCACCAGGCCCGTCTTGTCGGAGACGCTGATCAGGGCGCGCGCAACGGTCATGACGCGGCTCCATACCACAGGTGGGATGAAGCGCTGCGCTCGCCGTCGTGACTACTCGTCGTCGTTGTCCGCCGGCGGGCGCGGCTCGTCGTCCGCGATCACCCGCAGCTTCGCCAGGCCGCGCATCTCCAGCTGGCGGACGCGCTCGCGCGTGAGGTTCATGATCACGCCCACCTCCTCCAACGTGATCCCCGCCCGATCGGCGACGTCCAGCGCGCAGGTCTCCGCCAGCTCCCACAGCTCCTTGTCCGGGAAGTTCATCTTCACGGATCCGGTGCGCGGGTTCACGTCGACGTACAGGTTGTACTTGCACGAGACGTAGGGGCAGGGCCGCTCGCCCTCGGCGCAGTCGCCGCGGGTCTTGGGACGGCTCGCGTCCAGCTCCGCCATCAGCGTCTGCAACTCGGGCTCGAGGCCGCCGGCGGCGGCCTGCTGGCGGAAGAGCCGCGCCATCTCCTTGCGGCTCATCGTCCGCGCCCGTTGGCGTGGTTTGTCGTCCGGGTCGTCGACGACGGGGAGAACGTTCCTCTTCGGCT
>MNFJ01000063.1:31341-43990 GCA_001918155.1 Deltaproteobacteria bacterium 13_1_40CM_4_68_19 | reverse complement strand
CGTCGGTGGTGCCGAAGAGAGGACTCGAACCTCCACGGGGTTGCCCCCACCAGACCCTGAATCTGGCGTGTCTGCCAATTCCACCACTTCGGCTCGGCGCCAGAAAAGCCGTGGCGATCTAACGAACTGCATGATTCAAGTCAAGGCGGAGGGCTGCTGCCGGGGCCCGCATGGACAAGGCCCCCCGACCTGTGGTCGCATGTCCTACCTGAGCGGGGAGATGAAGAGGAAGAACGTCATCGCCGGGCGCCGCGTCCTCATCGTGGACGACGAAGAGGGATTTCGCGACGGCGTGGCCGATCTCCTGCAGATGGAGGGCTACACGGTTTCGGTGGCGCGCGACGCCGTCGAGGCCGTGCGCGTGCTGCCCGTATTTCGCCCGGAGGTCATCCTGCTCGATCTCCGCATGCCGAATCTCGACGGCGAGGGATTCCTGCGCGGCATGAGCGGGTTGCCCGCCAGCCGGGGAGTCCCCGTCGTGCTGATCTCCGCCAAGGAAGACCTCGCTCAGATCGCGAGCCGCACGGGCGCGGCGGGCTATCTGAGCAAACCGTTCGAAGCGCCCCAGCTTCTCTCTCTGTTGGAAAAAGTCCTTCCCGAACCGCGCACGCGTCGCCGTTGACGCTCAGGTCCACCGGCAGCGATCCCGGCGGATCACACCGGTTTCTTCTCCATCCCGCTCTCTGCGTGCCGCCGGACCGGCGGTATCTCGGCTTCCGAGGTGTCCATGCCCTCGGCCTCGACGGCGCCGATGGGTTCGCCCGCTTCCGCGGCTTCCCTGGAAGCGCCTTCCATCGGCGAAGCCTCGGGCGGGTTGTGCGCCGCGCCTTCCTCGCGCGTGCGCTCCGCGGCCGCCGGACCCGTCGCCCGCGGCCGCTCCTTCGCAGGTGGCGGCGCGAGGGGAATTCCTGCTTGCCACAGCTTGCGCTCCGCTTGCGCCAGCCGCTCCTTCACCAGCTCCAGCTCGCCCTTCGTCACCAGGTAGACCCGGTTGTTCGTTTCCGCGCGGCCCTTCTGCTTCTTGATCTCCTCGCGAAGCTCCTGCTCGCGTTTCTTGGCCTCTCGCGCGTGCTTCTCCGCCGCGCTCACCTGGCGCTCCAGCTCGCTCTTGGCCGCCTCCAGTTGCTCGCGCAACGGCTGCAGCTCTCCCGCCGCGCTGGGCGCGGCTGGAACCGGAGCGCGCTCCGCCAGCTCATGGACTCGCGCCTGCGCCTTGTCCAGCTCGGCGTGAAGCTGGCTCTCGGCCGCACGCGCCCGTTCCAGATCGCGGCGGGCCTGCGCCTCGGCGGCGTGCGCCTCCTCGTTGAGCTTGCGGGCGTGCGCGAGATCTTCCTCGAGCTCAGCCTCGCGCGCGCCGCGCGGCAATGCCTTGCCCGATCGCCCTTCCTGGGCCTTGCGGCGCGTTTCGGCGAGCTTCTCGCGCGTTTCCGCAAGCTGCGTCGATCGCGTCCTGGCGTCCTCCTGCGCCCGGCGCAGCTCGGCGCGCGCGACCTCCGTCTCCTTGCGCGCGGCGTCCGCTTCCTCGCGCAGCGCCTTCAAAGCCGAGGCGGCGGACTGGCCCTGCGTGAAGAAAACGACCGCGAGCACGACCGCGACCACGGCGACGACGAACGCGAGCCCGACCATTCTTCGCTCCGGGGAAAGACCGGCGAGCGTAACGAAAAAAACCATGCGGATCGAGCGAAACGCGCCGGGCCCTCGCTCAAATGGTGGGCGTCGGACCTTTCAACTCGGCGAAGATGGCCTCCTCTACGCCCCGGCGGTGCTCCTTCTCGGAGTGAAACGCGTAGCTCGGCCCCTTGAACTGGACGCCTGCAACCGAATGATCGCGTATGTCCTCGACGCGGACGGCCACCTGCGCGCAGGGGAACGGCGGCGACTGCATCAGCTCCTTTTCCACCACCGCCGTGCCTCGCAGCCCATAGCAGATGTCGTCGCCGAGCACCTCGACGGCGACCTTGGCGTTCGCGCGGAGGTTTCGCATCGCCCGCCCGCGGATGTCCACCGCGAGCGTCAGCGTCTGCGGGTTGCGCGCCACCGCCCAGGTCATGAGCGTGGTCACAGGCGCTCCGTTCTCGTCAGCCGTGGCGACGACCAGCGGCTGTCCTCCGAGCAGGAACTGCACGAGCTGCGGAGGCATCTCGAGGGGAGCGTTCTCTGCCATCGCTTCGGCGGATCCTCAGGGACAGGCGGGAATGCCGGCCGCGTGCAGCCGCGCGCGGAACACGGCGCACGCCTGGTCCCGCTCGGCGCCCTCGAACTGCGCCGCGACCAACGACAGCACCGCTGCCGGATCGGACGCCGACGGCCCGAGCGCCCGGGCCGCCGCGAGCGCCGCGCGAGAGGCGCCGGTGAGATCGCCGCTCGCGTCGGCCCATGCCCAGAGCGCAGCCGCGAGTGCGGCGGAGGCGGGGACGTCCACGGGCAGTGGCCGCGAAAGATCCAGCTGCCCGGTGGGATCTCCTCCCGGCTGGGAGGCGGCGAGATAGCCGGGATCGCCGGCCGCCGCGGCGGCCCCGAGAAAGAGGGCGATCCCCTCCGCCTCCTCCGGATGCGCGGAGGCGACGGCGCGAAGCTGGCGCCGCGCCATCTCGCGCGTCACCGCTCCGGGATTGAGCGCCAGCGGCACGCGCGCTCCTTCCGGACCTTCGCCGAGCGTGAAAGTATCCGTGCGCGCGTCGTAGTGAAGCCCCGGCTCCGCCGTCGAGCTGGCGAGGACCGGCGCGGGCAGCAGCGCTTCGGCGCCAGCGGCAAGGAGGAACTGCCGCGCCCGTTCCATGGCCGCGTAGTGTCCGAGAAGCGACACGCAGGAGACCGTTCGCGCCACCAGCGCACCCGAGACGCGGCGCCGCATCGCGCAGTCCGGCACGCGGGCCGTATCCGTGGAGGAGCCGAGCATGATCATGGCGGCGGGGCCACGCACGGCCGCGAGGTCCGTGCCGGGCAGCTCCACCTCCTGGCCTGCGAGCGCTCCGGAAAGGCGGTCCACCCCGAGGACCGCGACGCGGTCCGGCAAGGCGCTGCCGCCGCAGGCGGCCGCGAGCAGGAGAAGGGACAGAACCCGCCGCATGAGCGATAGAATGTAGATCGATGCGGCTTTCCGTAGCTACTAAAGTCTTCCTCGGCTTCGTGGCGGTGTTGATTTGTAGCGCCGCGGTGTCGGCATATGGCGTCGCGCGGCTCCACCGGATCGGCGAGGAACTATCCCTCCGTTCGCGACCTTATATGCCGCTCGCGCGCGCTGTCTCGACGCTCGAGGCGCTTCACAAGGAGCGCGTGCGGAACACGGACAACCTGCTCGACGCGAGCGACCCGAAGGCGCGTTCAAGCTTCCTCGCTACCGACCGGACGTACCTGGCCCGGGTGGTCAGCGAGCGTCTGACATCTGCGCAGCAGCTCGTCGCAGATGCCCAGCGGACGGCCAGCGATCGCGACGTACTGGACCGGATCGCCGTCCGCCTCGACGACGTCGCCGCCAGCGTTGCCGACGAGCAGAGAGCGGCGGAGACGGTGACGGCTCGCCTGGAGAAAGGGGCGCGTGGTCCGGATGCCGCGCTCGAGGACGCAATCGCCCGGGTGAGGACAGCGCAGCGCGGCGTCGACTACAAGGTGCGGGAGCTGGGCCGCATCCTGCAGGACGAGATGAACCGCGGCGTCGACGAGGCGGAGAAGCTGGAGCGCGCCGCGCGCTGGGCGCTCGTGGCACTCTCGGGGATCGCCCTGCTCGTCGGATTGCTCGTGATGTGGCTCTCCCAACGCGCGCTGCGACCGATCCGGACGCTCACCGAAGCCGCCCAGCGCCTCGGCCGCGGCAGCCCGGAGTCGGTCGCCGTTCCGGAAGAGGGCGGCGACGAGCTCGCGGTGCTCGCGCGCGAGTTCAATGCCATGGCACAGCGGCTGGCGGCGCGCGAGCGGGAGTTGCGCGCCCAGGGGGAGGCCCTGCTGCGGTCCGAACGCCTGGCGGCCATCGGCAGGGTCGCGGCGCAGATCACGCACGAGATTCGCAACCCGCTCTCGTCGATCTCGCTGAATGCGGAGGAGCTCGGCGAACGGGCGCCGCAAGCCCGGGAGCTCTGCGACGCAATCGTGCGGGAGGTGGATCGGCTCACCGCGATTACCGAGGAGTACCTGCGGTTTGCGCGCCTCCCCAAGCCCCAGCTGCAGCGCGCGGACGTGAACGACACCGTGCGCGAGCTTCTCGAGTTCGTGCGCCCGGAGCTGGACTCGGCGGGCGTGAAAGTCTCGCTCTCCCTGTCGCCGGGGCTCCCGCGCGTGCTGGCCGACGTGGCCCAGCTGCGGCAGCTGCTGCTGAATCTGTTGAGGAACGCGCGCGAAGCGATGTCCGCAGGCGGCTCTCTTCGCGTCACGACCCGCGCGACGAAGGCCATGGTCGAAATCGAGGTCCGCGACAACGGTCCGGGGATCCCCTCGGAGCGGCTCGCGCGCATCTTCGACCCGTTCTTCACCACCAAGGAGCGGGGAACCGGCTTGGGCCTGGCCATGGCGCAGGAGATCGCCCAGGAGCACGGCGGCCAGCTGGTCTGCGACAGCATTCCCGGACGGGGCACGGCGTTCACCCTGCGCCTGACCGCCGCCTCGCTCCCCGAGCAAGCGTCCGCCCCCGCGATTGCATCCGCGTAGGCCGGCGAATATCCTCCGCCGCCCTCTATGAACGACCCGGTCCAGAAGAGCACCCTCTCCAACGGCCTGCGCGTGGTGACCGTGGAATTGCCCCACCTGCACGTGGGCATGATCGCCGCCTACGTACGCGCGGGCTCCCGGCACGAAGATCCCGCGCGCAACGGCGTGTCACATTTTCTCGAACACCTGTTCTTCCGCGGCAGCGAAGGCTATCCGGACGGGCGCACCATGAACGCGCTGGTCGAGGATTGCGGGGGGTCCCTGAACGGAGTGACGACGCGCGACCACGGTTACTACTTCTCCCCCGTCCATCCCGAGCGTCTCGAGACCCCCATCGCGGTGCTCGGCGACATGCTCGCGCGGCCCCTGTTCAAGGAGATCGAGCTCGAGCGCGAGGTGATCCTGGAGGAGATCCTCGACGAAGTCGACGAGAAGGGCCGCGACATCGACATCGACAACCTGGCGAAGCGCGCGCTTTTCCCGGGTCACCCGCTGGGGCTCAAGATCGGCGGCACGCGCGAGACGGTGAGCGCCCTGACCGAGAAGCATCTGCGCGCCCAGCACGCGAAGGCGTACGGCGCGCGCAACCTGGTTCTCGCCGCCGCGGGCCCGCTGCGCCACGATCGCGTGCTCGAGCTGGCGGAAAAGCACTTCAGCAGCCTCCGCCCCGGCGCGCCGCTCAACGACGGCGCGCTGAATGGCGCCCCGCGGGGTCCGCAGCTCGTCGCCGTCGATCACGTCGAGTCGCAGCTCGAGCTGCAGGTCTCCTTCCGCGGGCCACCGGAGGAGCACGCGGACTTTCCCGCCCTGCGGGTGATCAAGCGCGTGCTCGACGACGGGCTCGCCTCGCGCATGCAGATGGAGATGGTCGAGCGCAAAGCGCTCGCTTATTCCGTCGGCGCCGGCATGGACGGGTTCACCGATTGCTCGGTCTTCGAAGTGGGCTGCGCCTGCGCGCCGCGCAAGGCCCCGGCGGCCCTGGCGGAGATGCTGCGGATCCTGGCGGAGCTGCGCCAGACCGAGGTGCCCGAGGACGAGCTCCTGCGCGCGAAGAAGAAGTCCCGCATCTGGCTCGAGTTCTCCCTCGATTCGCCCGCCGAGATGATCGGGTGGTTTGGCGCGGGAGAGCTCTTGCACCCGCCCGCCGAGCCCTTCGACCAGTGGCTCTCGCGCATCGACCGCGTCACCGCGGCCGATGTGCGGCGCGTCGCCTCCGCCGTATTCCGCCGCGAGAACCTGGTCGCCTGCGCCGTCGGACCGCTCACGGGCGTGGAGCAGAAGCTGCGGGCCGCGGTGGAAAGCGCGTTGTGATCGATCCGCTGGGCGGCATCGGCGAGGAGCCGGCGCAAGAACCCCGCCCCCAGCGCGTCGTCCGTCCGCCCCGCCCGACCACCTGGGCGCTCTTGATCTTGCTCGGAGTGGCGTTCGCCGCGGAGGCGCTGCTGGGCCGTGATCCCGCGGTCGAGAACGGGGTGACGCTCTTCCGGCTCGGCGCGCTCTACGGGCCAGCGGTTCGCGATGGAGACTTCTGGCGCATCGGCTCGTACGCGCTGCTGCACATCGGCTGGATCCACTTGCTGGTGAACTCGTACGCGCTCTGGATCCTCGCCCCGCAGTTGGAGATCACCTACGGATCGAATCTGGCTCTCGGCTTGTTCTGCGCCACGGCGATCGCCGGCGGAGCGGCGAGCGCCGCGTGGAGCTTCCAGACCGGGACCGCGCACCTCGCTGCAGGCGCGTCCGGAGGGATCTTCGGTCTGTTCGGCGCGACGGTCGCGCTCTACTTCCGCGTTCGCAAGGGGATCCCGGAGCCCGTCCGGCGAGGCATCGTCCGCGCCATCGCGCTGAACCTCCTGATCAACCTCGCGATCGCCCTGAAGGCGCCGGTGGACAACGCGGCACATCTGGGCGGCCTGCTCTCCGGCGTCGTGCTCGGGCTGGCGGCCCCGCTCCTGCGCGGCGGGGACCGCCCTTGGCACGGCATCACGCGGATCGGACTGCTCGCCTCAGCCCTGGCGCTGGCGGCGCTGGAAGGGGCGGCCGTCGCGCGCGCCGTCAAGCCGCGTTCGCGTACCCTGCGGGGCCCGGGCGTCGAGGCGCAGGTGCCCTGGCTGCTCGTTCCCATGAAGCCTGGCGTCGCCTACCTGCCCGGAGTCGTCGAGGCGCACGTGCGGCACGAAGACCGCCCGCTCGCGATCACGCCCGGCGAGGACGCCGTCCACATCGGCAGCCGGACCTGGTTGCGCAAGCGCTCCTCCGAAGACGGAACGGATACCGCCGTATATGCCGCCGCCGACGGTGGCGGCACCCTGGTGATCGAGTTCGCCTGCCGGGACGACGTCTGCCGGGGTGCGGCGGGGGAAGAGATGGTCGCCCAGATCGCCCGCACCGCCCGGCTTCTCCCCTGAAAGTCAAGCCTGTTTTCACGCGCCTGCAGTGGTAGTTTTGCACCATGCGCGAGTTCCTCTACCGCCTCGTCCAGCGCCTCCAGGAGGAGGCGCGGCCGCTCTCGCGCAACAAGCACTTCCATGCATTCGCCGGCGAGGCGCGCCGCGCGCTCCGGATCGATCGCCATCTGCGCGATCTGGCGCAGCATCTCGAGGTGCTGCGCACTCGAGGCGAGCGACCGAGGATCCGCATCATGCCCGGCGGGTCGGTACAACTGGTGCTGAAGCATCCCACCCTCGCCGTCGTGCGGACGGCGACCCTCGCCCCGGAGGAAGTGGCGCTGCTGCTGCGCAGCCCCGCGGGCGCCTGGGCGCTTGCGGGCGAGCCCGCAGCCGATGTGCCTGGGCGGCCGGCGGCAAAGCCGGGATAGGGCGTCGCTGGCGGGCCGTCACGGCTCCTGGGCCGCGCTGGTGCAGGTAAAGCGGCCCGATCTGTAGGCAAGCGTAAGGTCGGGTACGAACTCGCCCCCTTGAATCGGGCGGCAGCGTGTCCCTATCCTGAAAACGCTGCCCGGTTTTTCCGGCAGTTAGCAGTGCGTTCAGCACCAAGGCGCCCGCGCGGGAGCCGCTTGCGAAAGGCAGAACCGGAATGGCTACAGGTACCGTGAAGTGGTTCAATGACGCGAAGGGCTACGGCTTCATCACTCCAGACGGAGGCGGCAAAGACGTGTTCGTCCACCACACCGCCATCCAGATGGAGGGCTTCCGGAGCCTCGCGGAAGGTCAGAAGGTGGAGTACGAGGTCACCGAGGGTCCCAAGGGGCCGCAGGCGGCGAACGTCCGGAAGGTCTGAGAACAGATTCCGCAACCACACCACGAGACCGCCCGGCGCCAAGAGCCCGGGCGGTTTCGTTTTTTCGGCCCTGAACACAATCTCATGAACCGGCTGGCGGACCGGTTTGCGCTCAAGCGTAGTCGCTATGCCGCCTCCGGCGGCCGCGACTATTTCAGGTACCAGAGGAAGTTCAGGCGCACGCCGTAGGCGCTGGCGATGTCGTGGGGCAGTCCGGGCGAGTTCGGAATCTGGTGCCAGTTCAGGAACAGCTCGGGGCTCAGGGCAAACCAGGGCGTCACGCGCGCGTCGTACGAGAGTCCGCCGGCGAGCGCCAGCCCGGTCGAGGAGGAGTAGTTCCCGTAATAGCCATCGTTGTAATCGACCCCGCCGACGCCGATCCCGGCGTTGAGGCTGAGCCCGTTGCCGGCGCGATCGCCGACGAGCACCGTCTGTCCACGGATGGTGAACGTCCACGAGGCGAAGTCGGTGCTCTGCGGGTACCTGCCCGCGTCTACCCCGAAATCCATGAAGAGCTGGAAGCGATCCGAGAAGCCATACCCGAGACGGAAGTCGAGATCGAAGGCGCCCGTCCGGCCCGGTCCCTGGCTGGATAGATAGGCGGAGCCGCCACCGAGGCCGAACGAGAGCAACAGCCCCTCGCGGGCGTCCATCTGCCGCCGCGGCGGCCCCCAGTACGAATCGTCGTCGCGGACGCGCTGGGCGTACGCTGAGTGCGGCGCGGGGGGAGCGGCGGACTCGAGCGCGGCCAGATCCATGCCCAACGCCACCGTGTTGAGGAACAGATCCATCAGGACGAGACCGCTGTCGCCCGAAACGCGCACCGCGCCTGACGCGCCGTGCGAAGCCGTCGCGCGCGTGCCGGACTCTTCGGCGCGCAACGCGGGCGACAGAGTGAACAGAAGTGCGAGCGCTAGGCCGGCTGGTTTCACGGTAGCAAGACCTCGCTGCACAGCTTGCGGCCACGCGCTTATAACATCCGGGCGCCCCAGCAGCCGCCTCCTGCCGCGAGCTGTCCGCAGCCTGCCGCAACCTCCTGTCCGCCGGAGTAGCGGATGGCGAACGGCATGCGCGCTTGCGCGAGCAGGTCCAGGAAGGCGGAGCGCGCCTCGCGAGTGGCGCGGCGAAATCCACCCGTGCGGCCGTTCACGTCGATCACGTCGATTTTGACCAGCGCGCGGTCGAGGAGCGAAGTCAGCGCGCGCGCATCGTCCGGTGAGTCGTTGACGCCGCCGAGCAGTACGTACTCGACGAGGACCCGGGTGCGGCGGGCGCGGGCGTGGTCGTGCAGGGCGGCGACGAGGTCGGCCGTCGGATGCACCCTCTCGATCGGCATCAGCGGAAGGCGCTTCTCGGGCACGGCATGGGTGAGCGACACCGCGAGCCGGAACTTGTGGCCCTCGGCGGTGAAGCGGCGGATCTGGGGAACGATTCCGGCCGTGGAGATGGTGATGGAGCGCGCGTCGATGCAGGCGCCCGAAGGGTGGCTGAGGATGCGCGCCGCGCGGATGACCTCGTCGTAGTTGAGGAAGGGCTCGCCCATCCCCATGAAGACCGCGCCTCGCACCGGCCGGTCGGCTTCGCCGCGGACCGCAAGCACCTGCCCGACGATCTCGGCGGCGTCGAGGTTGCGGCGGAATCCGAGCTCGCCGGTGGCGCAGAAAGCGCAGGCCAGGGCGCAGCCCGCCTGGGACGAGACGCAGACGATGTACTTCTTCTCCTTGCCTGCGTAGGCGCTCACGTCCGCGCCTGGGGCCTCGCAGGGGAGGGGGATGCGGACGGCCTCGACGCGCGCGCCGTCGCGCAATTCGAAGAGATACTTGAGAAAGCCGTCCGCCGCCCGGTCGCGCGCCGCGATGTGCAGCGGCTCGGCGGTGGTCTCCATCTCGATGCGCTCGATCAGGTCGCGGCGAACTCCACGCACCGACCGCAGGTCGCGCTCGCCGCGCTGCACGGCCGCGGCGAGCAGCTTGCGGCCGATTTCCTCCGTGACGTCGGACCCGAGGAGGGCGACGGCCTCCTCGGGCAGCATTCCCGCGCGGTGGCGGACGCGTGCCGCTTCGCTGGCGCGCGTAGCGCTAGTTGAAGTCGACGAATGCCTGGAAGCTGTCGATAGTGGCGTTGCCAAAGGTGTTCGTGAATCCCGGGGTCGAGCGGATGGGCGGCATGAACATCAGGTAGACGTTGCTGTCTGGTTGGATCAAGCCGGTTGCGTTCGGCAGGGTGACGCCCATGATCTCGGTCGCATCCGTTACGAATCGCCAGCTGCTACCGTCCCAGATGTAGAGCGGCGCAAAGATCGGGCCGAACGCGAGAACGCTGAACCTGAGGTTCGTCGCCAGATCGAGCCTGGGAAGATTCACCGGGGCTTTGACGATCAGCCGCGACGGCGCTTGCTTGCTGAGAGCCCATACCTCCATCGACGGCGATGTTCCCACCATTCCGGAAATGAGGAGCCCTCCGTAGTAGCTGGCATACGAATTCGGACTGGTTCCGAGGAACGTGAATTTCTTCCTCGCTGCGGGCGCGAGCGCGGGGGGAGGATCAAGTGCGAGCTGCCGCCACTGGGGTGTGGCGGGCAGCACCGAGAGATCGAGCTCCCAAGCATCCCTCAATGTATTCCCCGTCGCGTCGGTGCCGCCGTAGACTGTCAGCCGGCGGTAGTCGGCGAAGGCGAGCCCAGCGTTTGCGCGCGGAGACGGCAGCGGCGAAGCGGCGACAGCGACAGACGCCCATGCAACCTTGGTTTGTGCCGTGGTTCCGACCGGGCAAGGGAAAGCCGTTGTGCCGCCCGGATTGCAGACGACGCTGATGGTTTCTTGCCAGAGGTCATTCTTGAACCCGTTGGAGCTCGGCGTCGTGGAACCCGTCCGGTTCCCGCCGAACAGATAGACGCTGTCTCCCAGGTCGCTGGTAACAAGTGCAACACCGCTGCGGAAGCCGAGCGCTCCCGCTGCGGTGGCGAACTCGGGGGTCGTGCATGAAACCACCGTTCCCGAGGCGCCAGCGGTGCTCGAATAGCTCGGAAGTCCGACGGCGATCTCGCAGCCCACAGTGTCCCAAGCCGCTCCTGGAGGCACGTTGACCCCGCCGACCAGCACCGCGCCAGCGTGCTGCTGCAACGAGTTCGTTCCGACCGGCATGGGAATGTTGAACATGGGCGCGTACGCCATTCCCGCGTTGGTCACGGGGAGCTTGTTCGCCGGAGCGTTGCCGAACTCGACGCTGACGTCCCACCATCCCGTGTACGTGGTGGTGCTGCCCGTGCTGACGAATACCTTGTCGCCGTAGGCGTAGATGTGATCGGTCAACCCGCCCGTGCTCGTGGTGCCGCCGGCGACAATGAACCGATGGGACGTCACGGGACCGCACGGCGTCGGCGTGCAATACAGGTATCCTCCATTGCCCATCGCGGCGTTTGCGCGCGCGGTTGGAGCGGAAACACCGGGCGTGCCGTACGACGTGGACGGATACGGATTGTTGCTGCCGGCGGGCGGCTGCTGAAATGACGACCATCCGGCGCCCCCGTTCGGATTGAAGCTATACCAGGTGCCTGCCGGGTCGACGACGCCCCCGTCCACGTCAGGCGCCGCTCCTCCGTACATCGTCATTTCGCCGCCGTTCATCGCCATGGCCGCGCCGACCCGCGCGGGCGGAATCAGCGCCGTGGTGGTCGTGGTGGAAACGCTGCTGATCTGCTCCCAGCCGATGACGGTCCCGCCATCGCGATCCGGCTGCGGTGGGAATGCGGACGAGCTGTTCATGCCGTCGAGCTGCTGCATGGCCTGGTACGACGCGGGCGGTGCGATCCCGCCGTCCGCGAGCGCCGTGTACGTCGCCGCGAGCTCGCCGAGCGCGGGTCCGCTCGGCCCGCCCGTCGCAATCCAGGTCTGCGGCGGGTACAGCGAGTTGCTGATGGAGACGGCGTCGTAAGCCGCCATGCCGTTGCTGTTGCCTGTCACGTTCTTGCCGAGGAAATTCAGCTCGAGATGCTCGCGATATCCGGTGACCGCCACCGAGTGACCGCTGTCGTCCTCGATACGCAGATCGACCTGTAGCGACGCCTGCGGGAGCTGAAACTGGAGCACCGACCCGTCCGCCAGGACCTGCGCACTGGCCAGATCGGTCCCGTTCTGGGAGGCGATGGCGCGCACGCCGACGAGGTCGGGAGTCGACGTCACGGCGCCGACGTCAGCGGTGATGGTCGTCCGCGTCGTGCCGTCCGCCTTCGACTTCTGCTCGAGCAGGAACTTCGTTGCATCCGCAGCCAGCGTCTTCTGCTGGGCCGCGCCGTTCGCGCACTTGAACGTTCCCGCTGAAGTCGCCGTTCCCATGTCGCAGTGGTACCCGGTCGGGCATTCCGCCGAGCTGGTGCAGGCGAGCTTCGTCACGTCGACCTGGCACCCCGCGGCGAGCAGCAGCGCGGCAGCGAACGAGAGAACGGCGGTTTTCTGCATCGGTTGGTTCCCCCCGGAAGAAGTCGTGTTCATCAAAATCTCCCCGCCACCGACGCACCGGACGATGTGGGGAGGAAGTAGAGGACGCCGGCGCCGATGCCGGCCGCGAGGCCCGCGCCGAGCAGCACGGCGGAGACGGTATGGGCCGACTTGGATTGCGAAAGCAGATCATCCGCCGCCGAGGTGGTGTGGGGATGCGCGGTCAGCTCGTTGTCGACGTTCTTCGCCTTGACGGCGAAGATCGCGCCGCCGCCGAGCATGGCGACGGAAGCGCCGGCGAGCGCGTAGGTCCATGTGCGCCGGGATGAGGA
>MNFJ01000063.1:24811-31172 GCA_001918155.1 Deltaproteobacteria bacterium 13_1_40CM_4_68_19 | reverse complement strand
GCGGCGACTTCACTTGGCGGTTCGCGAATCCCGTTGGGAGGCGACTCGCGGGTCTTCTTCTCCTTCGCCAGCAGCTCGTCGATCTCCTTCAGCGCCTTCTTCACCGCGGCGCTGGTCTGCGCGTCGGGGCTCTCGCGCAGATAGGCCCGGTAGAACTGCTTGGCCTTCTCGTATTGCCCGGCGCCGCGATACGACTGCGCGATGTTGAAGAGCAGCGCCGGCAGCGGGCGCAGGCGGTAGACGATGATGTACTCCTCGGCGGCCTTCTCGAACTCGCCGAGATCGTAGTGGACTTTGGCCTTGGCGGCGTGCTGCCGCGCCTCTTCGAGGGTGGGGTCCCTCTTTCCGGCCGATTCCTCCGCCGCGCGCGCCGCGCCTGCGAGGACCATCGCGGCGCATCCCAGCGCCGCCAACAACATGCCGTATCTCACATTGTCCCCCTCAAAATTCGACCGGGATGTCGTCTTCCTTCGAAGCCGCCTGCCCAGGCTTCTTGCCCGACCCCTCGGACTTCACTTTGATCGCGCGCGGCGGCGGCGCCGGTTTCGGCTCCGCCAACAGAGACGCACGCACCACTTTCGGTGTATCCGCGATCACGTCGGTGGTCCAGGAAACGAAATCCTTCTTGGAGAAGGTGAAACGGACGCTCGCGTTCTTGGGGACGGAGAGGTCGAAAGGTGTGACGCCGCCCTTCACCCCTTCCTTCCAGGTAACCTCGACGATGGCGCCGACAGGCTCGGAGACGACCGAGAGCTGGATCTTGTCGTTCTGCAGGCGCCGCTGCTCCTCCTCGGCGCGCAGCGCAGCCTCCCGCGCCTGTTCCCCGATGTGCTGCGCCGCGAGCTGCGCGGCTCGCTCCGCAGCCCTGCGATTTTCCCCCGCCTGCTGGCGCACGAAGAAGACCACGCCAGAGGCGGCGGCCAGCACGATCGCGACCAGTCCGATGTAGACAGCGGGACGCGACTTCGGCACAAACGGCGGAAACGGCGTCGCGTTGGTCATCATCGGCCGTCCCGGCGTCGCCGGAGTCTTCCTCGGGAGCGCCGGACGCGCAGGCGTCTTCAGCACCCCTCCCGGATTCGTCCGCGTCTTCGTTCCGGTTGCTGCGGCAGCCAGCTCCTCGGCGCTCGCGGGCGGCAGTTCGCGAGAGATGCCCAGCTGCCCCATCACTTGCGCGAGAGCGTCGTGCGCGTCGCGCATGGTCTGGTAGCGATCCTCCTGCTTCTTTTCCAGGCATTTGAGGATCAACGCCTCGTACGCCTCGGGAATCGCGGGAGCCAACGATCGCGGCGACGGCGGCGGAAGCTGCAGGTGTCCGATCAGCACCTCGCCGAAGCTCGTCCCCGGGAAGGGCAGCTTGCCGGTGGCCATCTGGAACATCATGCAACCCAGGCTGTAGATGTCGCTGCGGCCGTCGATGCGGGCGGTCATCCCGCCCGCCTGCTCCGGCGACATGTACGCCGGCGTCCCCATCACCATCCCGGTCTGCGTCTTTCCGGTCGAGGCGCCCGAATCGTCGGTGACCCGCGCGATGCCGAAGTCCACCACCTTGACGAAGTTCTTCTTGCCCTTGTGCACCGTCAGGTAGACGTTGTCCGGCTTCAGATCGCGGTGGACGATCCTGCTCTCGTGCGCCGCCTGCAGGGCCTCGCAGACCTGGAGGAGGATGGGACCGGCGGCATCGAGGGTCATCGGGACCTCCGGCACGATCAAATCCTGGAGGGGCTTTCCCTGCAGGAATTCCATGACGAAGTAGTGCCGGTTGTCCTCGGTGACGTTGAGGTCGAGGATCTTGAGGATGTTGTCGTGGCCGATGACGTTGACCGCGCGGGCTTCGTTGAAGAAGCGATCGACGATCTTCTTGTCCGTCGCATACTGCGGGTGCAGGAGCTTGATCGCCACGCGCGAGCCGATGACCGGATGCTCGGCCATGTACACCGCGCCCATGCCGCCCTTGCCGAGCAGCTTCGTCACCCGGTAGCTGCCGATGTCGCGCCCGATCAGCTCGTCGTCGGGCTCGACCCCCGAGAGATCGCGGCCGTCCTCCGGACAGTGGAGGATCTCGTCCTCGTACTGGTTCTGGCACTCGGGGCAAGTCCGGGACAAGAAGCTCTCCGCAAGCTGGCGCTTGTTAAGTTGACGCTCCCGTCAAGGGTGCTGTCAAGCGCTCGGGAGCTAGCCGCTCCCGCGACAAAGGCGCGGGGTATGCGGTTATTGTTTTGAGGCTGTACGGATTTCTATTTCAGGTCGCCGAGCACGTCGACCACGCCGTCCGGCACCTTCGGCGCGCGGTCCCTCTTGCGTCTCTTCTCCGGCTGCGACCGACGCTCGGAGCCTTCCTCCGCGACTGGAGGCGGGGGGCGTGGAACGGCCTTCAGCGCCGCCTGCACGGTCTGCGGCTGATCGGCGATCACGTCCATCGCGTAATCGATGAAACCGGATTTGCGGAATTCGAAATGCACCTTGGCGTTGCGCGGCACCTCCAGGCTGAGCGGCGCGGCTCCGCGCTTTTCCCCGTCCTTCCAGGTCGCGACCACTTGGGCGTCGAGGGGCTCGGACACGACGGAGAGGAAGACCGGCGTCTCCTCTTGCCGGACGATCTCCGTCTGCGCGCGCACGGGGGCAGACGCCAACGGCGCATCGGATCGGCGGAGCACGACGAACCCGCCGACGCCGAGCGCGAGAGCAGCCAGCACGCCGATGCCGGCGAACAGCGGCGCCCGTCCAGGTTGCTGCGGTTGCGGCGCCGGGGTGAGTCGCGTGGGAGGCTGGGAAATGCGGGCTGTCGCGCCGGGCGCCGGCCGCGTCGCGGGCCGTGCTCCCCCAGGGCGCGCATTCGGGTTGGAGATGCGGTTCTTCGATCCCGGCCCGGTCGCCCGACCGGGCGTTCGCGCGCCGGGGAACGACGGCGGCCTGACCTCCACCGGATGCAGCTGGGTGTCGGTGTCGGTATCGTCGGAGTGCGGCAGTTCCTTCGAGATCCTCAGTTGGTCCATGCACGCTTCGATCGCGTGCTTCAGCTCCTTCATCGAGGCGTAGCGGTCCTCCTGCTTCTTCTGCAGGCACTTGAGGATCAGCGGCTCGTACGCCTCCGGAACGAGTGGATTCAGCGAGCGGGGGGGCGGAGGGGGGACCTGGAGATGGCCGATCAGCACTTCGCCGAAGTTCGAGCCGGGGAAGGGAAGGCGGCCCGTGGCAAGCTGGAACATCATCACGCCCAGAGAGTAGATGTCGCTGCGCCCGTCGATCTTGTTGCTGGCGCCCGAGCCCTGCTCCGGACTCATGTAGGCCGGCGTCCCCATCACCATGCCCGTCTGCGTCTTGCCGGTGGAGATCCCGGCGTCGTCGGTCATGCGCGCGATGCCGAAGTCCACCACCTTCACGAAGTTCTTCTTGCCCTTCATGGTGATCAGATAGACGTTGTCGGGCTTGAGGTCGCGATGGACGATCCCGCGTTTGTGCGCGGCCTCGAGAGCGTCGCAGACCTGGAGCAGGATCGGTCCCGCGACGTCCAGGGGAACGGAAACGTTGTGCCGGAGCAGCGCCTGCAGCGGGCGGCCGTGCAGGAACTCCATCACGAAGTAGTGCCGGTGATCCTCGGTGACGTTCAAGTCGAGGATCTTGAGGATGTTGTCGTGCCCGATGACGTTGACCGCGCGCGCCTCGTTGAAGAAGCGATCGACGATCTTCTCGTCGTGCGAAAACTGCGGGTGCAGGAACTTGATCGCCACCCGCGATCCGATCCCGGGGTGCACGCCCATGTAGACGCACCCCATGCCGCCCTTGCCGAGGAGTTTCTCCACCCGAGTAGCTGCCGACGGTGCGGCCGATCAGATCGTCCACTGCCGGGATGTCCGACAGCCCCCGCCCGTCCTCGGGGCAGTGAAGGACTTCGTCATCGTACGTGTTGTTGCAGTCCGGGCAGGTGCGCGACACGGCAGTTCGAGTTGAATCGCGCTCGTACGGTAGTGTCAAGCTCTCGGCCCACGCCGCGAGGTTCCCGGTTACACTGGCGATCGATGCGCTTTGCGAAGCTGCATGGCCTCGGCAACGACTTCCTGCTGCTCGACCTCCGCGCGGGCGGCGAGCCGCTTCCGCCGCGTCGGGCGCTGGAGCTGTGCGACCGGCACCGGGGAGTCGGCGGCGACGGTCTCCTCACGCTCCTGCCGGGTGAACGGATGCTGGTGCAGAACGCCGACGGTTCCATTCCCGAGATGTGTGGAAATGGCGCACGATGTGCAGCCCTCTGGATCGCAACCGAGGGCTGCACCCGTCCGGCGACCGCGCGCGTCGAACTGCTCACGGACGCGGGTCCCCGGCCCTGTACCGTCGATGCGCGCAGCCCGACGCGGGGCCTCGTCGAAGTGGACATGGGCACCGCACAGATCGAACCGGCGCGCCGCTTGTCGCGATGGGAAGCGCTGCCGGTATCGATGGGGAATCCGCACCGGGTGATCTTCGTCGGGAGCGGCGCCTCCCGCCTGGCAGCCGAAGCGGGACCGGATCTCTGCAGGGTAGAAAACGCGAACATCGAATTCGTCGAGCGCGCCGGCCCTCAGCGGTATGCCGCGCACGTCTGGGAGCGCGGAGCGGGGCTGACGCAAGCATGCGGCACGGGCGCCTGCGCAGTGGCGGCGGCGGCGATCGCGCGCGGCGAGGCGCCGCGGGATGCGGACATCACCGTGGAGCTACCTGGAGGTGCCTTGACGATCCGGGTCGACGCCCGCGATCGGGTGAGGATGCGGGGACCCGCCGAGCTCGTGTTCCTCGGCGAGCTCCCCTGAGTCCGTCCTAGAAGAAGCAGTTCCAGCTCATGGCGAACGACTTGCTCGCCGTGCGGCCCAGGCTCGCCAGAGGCTGCTGACCGGCCGGGACGAAGGGCGAATACCCGGCCGTCGCCGAGGCGGCCGCGATGCTCTGCGCACCGAACGCCGACTGGCCGCGGTTGAGCGAGAACTCGAGCAGGACGTGGTTCTGGCTCTTGTTGATGTAGAAATCGAGACCGAACCGCGCGTTGCGGCTGTCGGCCGTGTGCGCCTGGACGCACTGGGCCGCCGTGACGCCCCCGGGACCTGCCGACGGAGTGCAGTCGTCGCTGTTGAAGTATTCGAGGGTGACGTAGGGACGCACGAACTCGTATCGGAAGCCGACGTCGAGAGACAACCCCTTGCCGGTATCGCGCGAGCCGTTGCCGTTGCCGTACAGGTATCCGGCGAGGATGGCGATGAGCTCCTGCTGCTCCGTAAGCGGATACTCGAGGAACACCGTGCTGGTCAGCGACCTCTGGTTGGCCAGGCCCTTCAGCGTCCGCAATGCGTCCGCCTGGTAGGTGAGGGCGACGGAGATGGAGAGGATCGGATCCTTCGCGAAGTAGATGCTCTGATACAGGTAGCTGCCTTCCTCGCTTCCGATCAGATCGGCGTTCACGAACAACCCGAAGGCTGGGTAGTGGTGATAGTTCGGGCCGGTGGCCGCGCTCGTCGGCTGCACGCCCTCGTAGATTCCTCCCCGGAAGCCGATCTTCTTGTCCAAGCCCCAACCACGCACCTGCAGGCCCGTGCTGCGCGTGCCGGGAAAGACGGCCGAAGTGAATCCGCGCAGCATGTCGGGATGCCCTTCGATGTTCGGCTGGTTTGCGCTGCTGGTGATGGTGAACCTCGCGTTCGGATAGAAGATGAGCCCGCCCTCGACGAGCAGGACGTTGTCGCCCTTGGTCCCGAACGGGCCGAAAGCCACCCAGGCGTCCTGCACGATCATCCGGCTGGTGAAGTTGCCGAACTTTCCGAAATTGGCGTTGTCGACCTGGAAGTAATAGGACCAGTTGGTCCCGACGTCCCCATTGACCTGCAGCCGCGTCCGGCGCACGAACAAGTCGTAGCTGGCGTCGGTTCCGTTCGGTGCGCCGTTCTCGTTGATCTGCACCTGCGGCTGGATGAAGACCTGGAGATTGAGAGTGATGTCTTTCGTCGGCAGCGGCACGGACACGGCGTAGGACGCCGCGGGAACGAGACAAAGGAATATCGCAGGAAGCAGGCTCGGATTCTTACGCATCCATCCCCCTCGGTCGGGTGAGCGCTTCGGACGAAACGTAAGACCTGTTTTGTGCGCCGTTGTCAACTCCCGGCGCCACGACGCTATTCGTCGAGGATTTCCTTCAAGACTTCCTTGGAAGAGGCGGTGATGCGCACGGTGCGCGTGATGTCCTTGCCCAGATCCGCGTTCACCAGGCGGACGGTATGCTCACCTGCCGCGAGCATGAGCGGCCCGCTCAGGGGCGTGACGCCGACGTCGTGGCCGTCGACTTCCACCTTTGCCCAGGGGCGGATGAGGAGCACCAGCTCTCCCTGGGCGAGCACCGGCG
>MNFJ01000063.1:0-24708 GCA_001918155.1 Deltaproteobacteria bacterium 13_1_40CM_4_68_19 | reverse complement strand
GGGTGCAGTCGCCGGAAGTGGGGCCGCAACCGGCGCCGCGACGGGCGTGCTCTGCGCGATCACAGCCGGAGCACTCGGCCCCGCGTCCGTCGCAGGAGGTACCGTGCCCGGCGCCGCCTGCGCCGCGGTTTCGCGCGGTCCCGGTCCCGCATCTGCGGCAGGAGAAGTCAGGGTCGAAACCGCGGCTGTTTCACCCTGCGCACTCGCTCGTTCCGCGGCCGGCTCCGCCGGCCGCGGTGCATCGCGTTCGATCGGCACCGGTTCGGGCGCCAGCATTCCGCGCTGCAGAACGAGATATCCCCCGCTACCTCCGATGGCCGCGACGCAGAGGAACGCGATCGCGGCGTACGCGAAGCCGTTCCGGTTCGGCGGAGGCGGCGGCAGGACCGTAGTGCGCGGCTCGCGTGCGGGCGGCCGGCGCCCCGGGACGGCGGTCGCCGGTCCCGTTCCGTTCATCTCCGCCTCGAGCGCTTGCATCGCCGCGCCGGTGCTCTCGTCGGGAGCGGAGACCGGCTCCTCATAGGCCTTGGCGAAATCGGAGATGCGAGCGGCGGTGATCGTCTTTCCCAGCGAGACCAGCAGCGCCTCGAGGTCCGCCTGGAGATCGTGGCAGCTCGAGTATCTCGCCTCGCGGTCCTTGGCGAGCGCCCGGTCGAGGACGGCAATCAACCCCGGGGGCGCATCGAGGCGCACCGTCGCGAACGGCTTCGGCTCCTCCGTCATGATCCGCCCGATCAGCGAGACGTCGCTGTCGCCCTCCCAAGGCCTCTGTCCCGCGAGCATCTCGTAGAGCACGACGCCCAGGGCGAAGACGTCGGTGCGGCGGTCCAGCGGATCTCCGCGCAGCTGCTCCGGAGGCATGTACGCGACCTTGCCCTTCAGGGCGCCGGTCCGCGTCTTGCCGCTGGAGTTCGCTGCCTTGGCGATGCCAAAGTCGACGACTTTCGCCACCCCGTTGCGGTGGACGAGGATGTTGTCCGGCGAGATGTCCCGGTGCACCAGTCCCAGCGGTCTGCCGCCGGCGTCGGCGAGTTCGTGCGCATGGTGCAGCCCCGCCGCCGCCATGGAGACGATCTTCACGACCTCGGCGATCGGAAGCCGCTCTCCCCGCTCGCGCGCGCGCTTCGCCACTGCGCGCAGGGACGGCCCGTCGATGAACTCCATGGCGATGAAGTAGTTGCCGTTCGCTTCGCCCAGGTCGTAGATGCTGACGATGTTGGGATGGTCGAGCCGTGCGGCCAGCCGCGCTTCGTTGAGGAACATCTCCACGAACTGCCGATCGCGCGAGAGGTGCGGCAGGATCCGCTTGAGGCAGACCAGCTTCTCGAAGCCCGCGGCTCCGGCCTGGCGGGCCAGGTACACCTCCGCCATTCCCCCGGAAGCAATGAGGCGCACCAGCTTGTACTTGCCGATCGGCGTCGTCATCGCGCACGGCGATGCTACAGCACGCCTGTACCTGCTCCCAGAATTCCATGGTGAGTGCGAGTAGCCCGCTGCCGCACGAAGTGCGGCTTTGCGGCCATGTCTTGGACCGTGCAGGCCATGAGATGCGCTCTGAGTTACCGCTTGGACAGGTCTCGCAGCGTGTTCTGCAAGCCCTCCAGCTTTCCGGAGAGCGCGGAGGCGTCCGCGGCGTGTGCGCCGTTTCCCTGCCTCACCGCCTCCAGCTTCCGCCGCGCGCCTTCCACGAGTTGCGCCGCGGTGGCGATGTCGGTCTGCGCATCGTCCCAGGCGAGGTCCGCGCGCAGGGCGTTCAGCTCCGCAATCTGTCCGCCGGTCAGGCCCGGGAGCGCGCTCGCGCGGTCCACCAGCGTCGCGGCCGTGCGGCCGTCTCCCTTCTTTCCGGCGTTCCGCGCCCAGCCGCCGAGCAGATCGAACAGCCAGCGATCGAGGGCATTCTGCTCGTCGAACTCGGTATCGGCGGGGGGTTTCTCTCCGGCAGGAACGGGAATGGGACCGTATGCCTTGTCGGTCGCCGGCAACGGCGCCGTGCCGGTCGGAAAGAAGCGACCTCGTTCGATCACCAACAGGCTTCCCTGGGCGCTGACGCGGAAGCGGTGCTGGTTGCGCTCGGACGCGAGCCATCCGACGGCCCCGAGCAGCGCCAGGATCACGAGCCAGAGCAAGAGCCGCTGGAACGCTCCGCCCCTTCGCGGCGCCTGCTCAGCCATGGCGCAATACGCCGATGAAGGGGACGTTGCGGTACTTGTCATTGGCGTCCAGACCGTAACCCACGACGAAGCGATCCTCGATCTCGAAGCCCAGATAGTCGATGGGAATCCGGGTGCGCGCCCGCGACGGCTTGTGCAAGAGCGTGCAGAGCTTCACCGACGCCGGCCGCCGCGTGGCCATGTTGTCGAGCAGATAGCGCATCGTCAGCCCGGTATCGACGATGTCCTCGACGATCACCACGTGCTTGCGCTCGATGGGCCTGGTGAGGTCGCTCGTGATCTTGACGACGCCCGACGACTCGGTGGCCTCGCCGTAGCTCGAGAGCCCGATGAAGTCGATGCTCAAGGGCAGATCGATCGCGCGCGCCAGGTCGGAGATGAAGATGTAGGAGCCCTTCAGCACGCCGAGCAGGACCAGCTCCTTGCCCTCGTAGTCCCTCTCGATCTGCGCTCCCAGCTCCTCCACCCTCCGGGCGATCCGGTCTGCCGTGAACATCGGCTCCAACTCCGCAGCGAGTTTCAAGTCGTCTCCTTACACATATGCGTTGTTCATGATTTCGCCGAAGCCGCCGCCGCCCGGCACGATGTACTGCTTGTCGTCGAGGCCGCGCTCGCGGTCCCAGTGCGTTCCCGGCACGGTGTCGAAGACGTCCTCCGGGGAGAGGCCGCGATCGAGCCGCAGGGCATAGACGACGGCCTCCGGGTGCGTGGTGGTCACGTTCTTCAAGTATTCCGGCGTGACGATCAGGTTCGCGGCGATCACCTTGCGCGGCTTGCCGATCACGTCGCGCTTGTACGCGTCGATCGCGGTGCACATGCTCCCGCCCGTCGCTCCCATCGGATCGGGGAAGAGCAGGATGGCATCGTCGACGTCGCCTCCGATCTTGCTGCCGAAGATCTTCGCGCCGGTCACGTGCGAGGCCTCGTCGAGCACGCGCGCCATCACGAAATGGTCCTGCCGCACCACGCGCGGATCGAGCAGCGTGTTGAGGAAGTCGTAGGTGATCTGCGAGGGGAGCGTGCCGGCGCGCGCGATGTTGACGGTGACGGCGCGGACTTCCGGATCCACGGTCTCTCCGTGAAAGACCGCGTTCGGAGTGGAATCGATCATGCGCGTCGCGGTGGCGGTCGGCCGGCGGGGGAACTCCGAATTGACGATCACGCGCAGAAGGTCCCGATAGAGCACCGCTACGAGGGTGTTGATCTCCGGCTGGTAGGTGCCCTTGGCGCAGAGCCGGGCGAGCTGGGTCAGCGCGAGCGGGTCGGCGATGACGTGCACGTTGGGCCCGTAGCGGTGCTCCATCTGCGGCGCGCGGTAGGGGATGCGGTCGTAGGCATGATCGCGCATGGGTCACCTCGCGTTCGGACTGCTCACCTTTCCGCATTCTTCCTGCCGGCCAGGAACCGCACCCAGAGCTCGGCGTCGATGCCTTCCTTGTCGGGGTGCACCTCGAGAAGGGCATCCCGGAGATCCGACGCCCGCTCGGCGAAGAGCCGCGCACCCTGGCCGGCGATCCCTCCGTGCGCGTCGGCGGCCCGCTCGACGGAGCGGACGATCCCGGCGACGTCCACCCAGACGTTCTGCTGCCCGGGCACGTCGAATCCGGCGATCCCGATCCGCTTGAGATGCTGTCCCAGCGACTGTCCCTGCGGCAGCAGCACCTTGGCGAGAACGCCCAGATCGTCCGGGCCCGGGTTGCGGGGCGGAGGCTTCTTGCGGCCGCGCGCGCTGCGAACCTCGCTGGCGGGCGGAGGCGGGCCTCCGATGGCGAGGAACAGGATCTCGTTCTTGATCGCCGCCTGCGCGCCGTCGCCGAGCCGGAACCAGGATGCGCCGCCGACCTCGGCACGGTCGGCGGCGGGCCGCGAATGCATGGCGCGCTCGAGCGCCGCCCGCACCGTCTGCGGGTTGGCAAGTTGCGCAGCGACCACGAAGGCCGACCGATCGAGCGATCCCACCTGCTCGCCCAGCACGGCCTCGATGAGCGAGCTCGCGTCCAGGTACACGCCGATCCCGACGTTGCCGGCGAACGAAGGAATGAGATCCTTCTCCAGATCGAGCCCCGTGGTCTCCTGGATGCGATCGCGCAGCCGCGCGGCGTCGGCGCCGGCTGTGCGGCTCAACTCGCGCCAGAGCGCCTCGGGCGCGGCCGAGATGCGCAGGTACGCGGCGGCGTCGCCAGGGAGCCGCGAAGCGAGATCGGGAGGCGCGAGCAGCGGCTTGAAGGCCAAGGCCATCTGATCGCCGGAGAGGTTCCTCAGCTGCGCGAACATCCTCACCTGGAGGAGGTCCCGGTTCTCCGGCTTGTCGTAGATGGCGAACGCCGATACGCCCAGCTCGCTCGAGAAGTGGCCCGCGGCGGCCGCACCGCGGTCGGGCGATCGGGAGAAGAAGAGCGCGTCGCCCCATCCGACGTGCCTGGCTGAGGCGACGAATCCAGGGTCCGCGGCGAGGCCCTTGCCAGGGACGATCGCCCCGACGCCGGCGAGCGCGATCGCCGGATCCGTCGCTCCGGCGAGGCGCAGGTACAGGTACCCGTGCCGCTGCAGGACCGCGATGTTCTCACCAGCCGCGTTCCTGCCGGCGACCATCGGCGTTCCATCCGGCAGCTTCGCGTCCTCGAGCTTGAACGGACCTCCGCCGTAGCGTCCCACTGCCCGGGCGGAGGTCAGCAGGCGGCGCGCGGCGTCCAGCGACTTCGCATCGTCCGAGGTGCCGACGGCGAACACCAGGGCTTCCGGATCCTGCGGCACTGTGAAGAGCGCCACCCCCTTGTCGGGATCGAACCCGTTCTCGTCGGCCGCGCGGGGGTCCAGCACGTCGAAGCCGGCGCCCTCGCTGACCGAGCGCGCGAGGTCGTCGAGGAGGCTCCCCATCGAGAGCTTGGCGGCGACCTCGCGGTGCACGGCCATGCGCGCCCACGGGGTGGCTAGCAGGAGCGCCGCCCGGACGTCGGCCGGCACCGCCATCGGCACCGTGCGCCGCAGGGCGGTGACGTGCGTCCGCGAAGAGCGCGTCTGCCCGTCCTTGTCCCTGATGGTCTCCACGACGGTGTAGACGCCCGCGCGAGAGAAGGAATGGACGACGGAGGGCCCCTGCTGCTGCGGCGTGCCGTCGCCGAAATCCCAGAGGATCTGGGTTCCCTCCGGGACCTGCTGCGCCTCTCCGAACCGGAGGGCCGCTCCCGAGTATGTCGTCCGGTCCGCGCCGGGGTCGGGCGTGATGCGCTTCACGCACGACAGCAGCACGAGCAGGCAGCAGACCAGGCGCGTTCGCATGCGCGGCGGGTTTATCACACCGATGATGGAGCGGGCCGCACTCCTCGGGCACCCCGTGGTTGACAGCGACCCGCCGGACCGTTAGAGGTTTCAGAAAGTTTTGAAAGTTCAAGCGAAGGGACGCGAATGTCGGCGGTCTCATCGGCCGGTCTGGCAGAGCTTCACGAGGTGGCAGCGAGCCCGCTCGCGCGCCCGTCTGCGGCGCAGCTGCTCCCGGCGGCGCAGTCGGCGGAAGGGATCCCGCGCCTCGAGCGCCTGCTGCTCGCCGCCGCCCGGCGCGCCCCGCGCGAGCTGGCGGGCGCCGCCGGCGACCTGCTCCGCGCCGGGGGGAAACGCGTCCGCCCTCTCCTTCTCCTGCTCTCCGCGCGCGCGGCCGTTCCCGGGCTCCGAGCCCGCGGCCGCGTTCCGCTCGCTCTCGTCGCCGAGATGGTGCATTCGGCGACGTTGCTGCACGACGACGTGATCGATGACGGCTTGACGCGGCGGGGGCTGCCTGCGCCGCGCGTGGCGTATGGAAACGGCGTTTCCGTGATCGCGGGGGACTGGCTGCTCGCCGCATCGCTGGATCTCGCGCTGCGGGCTAACGCGCCTGGGGCGCTCGAGGCGCTGGTGCGGACGCTGCGGCAGTTGGTGGAGGGAGAGGCGCGCCAGATCGCCCTCCGCGGCAAGACGGAGTTCAGCTCCGACGACGCGCTGCAGATCGCGTACCTCAAGACCGGGTCGCTCTTCGCCTTCTGCGGCGAAGCCGGAGCCCTGGCAGCCCGGGCGCCGCAAGAGGTGACAGCCGCCCTGCGCGATTTCGGCATGCGCGCCGGGACGACGTTCCAGATCGCGGACGACCTCCTCGACTTCGAGTCGGACGCCGCCACGCTCGGCAAGGCGGTCCTCGCCGACGTCACCGAGGGAAAGCCCTCGCTTCCCCTCGCCATCGCGCTGAAGCGGCTTCCACCGCTGCGCGAGGAGATGGCGGCCCTGCTCAAACCGGAGCCCGAGGCCACCGAGGATGAAGTGCGCGCGCGCGTCCGTGTCTTCGCGGCCCGTCTCTCGCGCACGGGCGCGCTGGGCGCCGCGCGGCGGATCGCCGAGAAGGAGCGCGATGCGGCGCTCGCCGCCCTGGAGCCCGTTCCGCAGAGCCCGACCCGGGAGCTTCTCGCCCACGTCGCCCGGGCCCTGCTTTCGCGGAGCCACTGAAGATGACGGCGGCCCCGCCACCCTCCGCGGAACCCGGCAGGAAGGAGCAAGAGCGCGATCTGCTGCACGAGGTCGCGGATGCGGTCGGCGCCCTGATGGAGTTCTGGGGTTTCAAGCGCGTGATGGGGCGCGTCTGGACGCTGCTCTACCTCCGCGGAGAGGCGCTCTCCGCCTCCGAGCTGTGCGACCAGCTCTCCATCTCCTCCGGCGCCGCCTCGATGGCGCTCTCCGAGCTGGAGCATTGGGCGGTGGTCCGGAGGATCCGCAAGCCAGGCGACCGGCGCGAATACTTCGAGGCTGAGACGGACATCTGGAAGATGATCTCGCGCGTGCTGCGCGAGCGCGAGCTGGCGCAGATCGAGCGCGCGGTCGAAGTCTTCGAGCGCGTGCGCGAGAAGCTCCGGACCCTGCCCGCGCCCGGGGAGCGATCGCGCCTCGACGACATCGCGGACCGCCTGGGCAAGCTCGTCGATCTCGCCCGCGTCGGACGGGGATTGCTCGTCGCGCTGGTGCAACAGGGGCGCGTCGATCTGGGGCCGCTGGTGCGGTTTCCACGCTCCCGCCGATAATCGGGTTGGAACATCATGACGTGTACAGTCTAAAAGCGTAGTCGCTAAGCCGCCTTCGGCGGCCGCGACTAGAACTCCACCGCCACCCCGAACCGCCACGCGTGGTCGCTCAGAATCAGCGTCCCGCCTTGGTGGAAGTCGCTCAGATACGTCCACCCGTATTCCGCGAACAGCGACGCGCGCTGGATGCCGGTGTCCACATACGCTTCCCGCGCGAGCTCCACGTCGAGCGCGTTCAGGTTGAGGGCGATGCCGAGCGCGGTCGTGTACCCGTTGGTCCATCCCGATCCGCGCCCGCCGCGCTGCGCGTCGCTGGAGACCGCGCCTCTTCCGTTGTACGAGACCCAGAGGGCGCGCATCAGGCCTGCCTGCGCGTAGGGAATGAAGGGAAAGCGCTCCCAACGATCCGCGAGCCAGTCGAACCGGTACGTGGCGATCAACCCGAATGGGAAGATGTTGAGGGTGGTGGTGTCTTGCGCCTGCTGGACATTGCCGGGCGTCGAGCCGGGCACGATCGTCTTCCCATAGTTCTGCCAGAACCCGGCGGTCACCCCCACGAGCACCGATCCGAAAGGATGCGCCACCTCCCAGTCGAACTCGAGCTGATATCTGGGCGGGGCGCGCGGGCCGAACACGTCGTGATACGGCGTTCCCGTCAGGCCGGGCTCCGAGTCCACCTTCGGGTCGTAGCGGTCCATCTTGAATCCGACGAGAAAGCGCCGCGGCCGCCGCTCCTCCGCCCGCGCGGCCGGCCCCAGGAGAGCGAAGACGGCGATCAACGCCGCGCCGTTGCGCGCCCCGCGGCGCCTTCGCAGCAGCAGCGCGAGCGCGATGGCGACCGCCGCGATCCACGCCGATGCGCCGCCGGTGGCGCAGCCATGCCCGCCTTCCGCGCTGCCGCCCAGGTCGCGATAGTGATCGTAGAAGTCCGCGGAAAAGACGGGAAACCCGACCACAGGCAGCGAGGGGTCCGAGACGTTTCCGTACGTATCGCGCGCCACGACCGTCACGGTGTACCCGGCATCGTTCTGGAGGGCGCTGCCATTGTCGGTGTGATCGATGTTGGCGTTGGTGCCCGTGACCCTGTCCGCGACGCCGCCGTCGCTCGCCGTCCCCTCGGGCACCACATGAACGTCGTAGTTCGCGATGGTTTCGGCGGAGTTGCCGGCCGACCACGACACGCGAAGGTGGCTGTCACCGGGGCTGATCCCGAGGCCTTGCGGCGGCGTCGGCTTGGCGAGCGCATAGCTCACGGTCACGGACGCGCTGGAAAGCCCTCCCAACGCGAGGTACTGCACGCAGAGGACGTTCGTCACCGGGTTTGCGGAGGTAGCGTTGACGATGGCGGGGTCGTCGCATCCCCCGATGCCGCCATCGGTGAGCGCCATCTGGTTCGCGCTGACCGTGTCGGCTCCGGTCTGGGTCACCGTTTCGGAGCGATTGATCTGCGGTGTCGGAGAAGAAGGATTGGTAGTGCAGCTGGCCGGATCCCGCGAGCCCAGCAGCTTGACTTGCTCGCTTCCCGGGATGGGGGCGACCCCCAGATTCCAGGTCGCAATCAGCTGCATCGTCTTGCAGTTGCTCGACCCCACAAGAACGCCAGCACTCGAGTTGTTGACCTGCAGGGACACTGCGCCTGCCGTGAACGACGCGAGCGCGAGTGCGAAGGCCGGGGCCAGACGCATGTGGTGTCGGGTCATAGCAAGGAAGGGGCCAGCCGTGGGGCCTCCTGGCTCCCGGCGCAGGCGGCTATGCCCCTGGGTTGTTGCCGGAGCTGTCGTGGACCTCTGACAATTTGTCAGCGGCGATCTACCCGCGAGCGGACAGCTTGTCAGCGTGCTCGGACGCGAGCAGTTCGGCGATTTGCACTGCGTTGGTAGCGGCGCCCTTGCGCAGGTTGTCGCTGACCACGAAGAGCGCGAGCCCGTTCGGTCCCGACAGATCGGTGCGGATGCGGCCGACGAGCGTGTCGTCGTTGCCCGCGCCGAGGAGCGGCATGGGGTAGATGTGCTCCTTGAGATCGTCGATCACCTTCACGCCGGGCGCCTGGCGGAGCACCTCGCGCGCCTGCTCCGGGGCGAGCGGACGCTTGAAGAAGAGGTGCGCAGCCTCTGAATGGCAGTAGAAGACGGGCACGCGCACGCAAGTGGCGGAGACCGCCAGATCCGGGAGACCAAGGATCTTGCGGCTCTCGTTCACCAGCTTCATCTCCTCGTCGGTGTATCCGTTGCCGCTGTCCTTGCCGATCTCCGGCAGGAGGTTGAAGGCGATGCGATGGGGAAACTTCTCCGCCTTCAGCTCGCCCATGTTGAAGAGCGTGCGCGCCTGCGTCTGCAACTCGTCAATGCCCTTCTGGCCGGCGCCGGAGACGGACTGATAGGTCGAAACGATCACTTTCTCGAGCCCCGCGGCATCGTGCAGCGGCTTCATCACCACCACCAGCTGGATGGTGCTGCAGTTCGGATTGGCGATGATGCGCCGCCCGCCCTGCCTCACCGCCAGCTCGACGTCCCGCGGGTTCACCTCCGGCACGACCAGCGGGCAGTCCGTCTCCATCCGGAACGCGCTGGAGTTGTCGATCACCACCGCGCCCGCGCGGGCTGCGTGTGGAGCGAATTCGCGCGAAACGGCGGCGCCCGGCGAGAAGAGCGCGATGTCCACGCCGGCAAACGAGTCCGGCTTCAGCCGCCGGACCACCACCTCGTTCCCCATGAACTCGAGCTTCTGCCCTTCGCTCCGCTCGGAGGCGAGCGGGACGAGCTCCCGCACGGGGAACTCGCGCTCTTCGAGCACTTTCATCATCTCGCGGCCGACGGCGCCCGTCGCACCCGCGATCGCCACCTTGTACTGCCTCATCTCATCCGCCTCGCGCTGGAAATCCCTGCACGTAATCCGGTGCCAGGGAGAAGCATGCGGACGCATCGTACGATGCCCCGCGCAATCGCGGTAGACAAAGGAGCGCCACCGCCGCGGCCCGCGGTGGCGCGCGCACCAGGCGGGCTCCTTCGGGCAACCGCAGTTCCGCTGCGAGGACGACCTGCGCGGGCGCTTGCGGCACCCCATCGCGAAACGCCTGGACGAACAGCTCGCCCTTTCGCGCCTCGGTGGCTGCGTACACGAGGCCGCGCTCGCCTGCGGCGATCGCCTGGAGGCTGGAAGCGCCGGCGATGGGCAGCTTGCGCGCGTACGCGATCGCCTTCGCGGCGGCCAGGCCCACGCGCAGGCCGGTGAAGGAGCCGGGCCCGAGCCCCACCGCGACCGCGTCGATGCCGTCGAGGTCGCCGAGCGCCGCAGGAAGGACGTCGCCCGCCTTGGCGGGCGGCTCGAAGCTCCGCTCGCGCACGACCCGATCGTCTTCGAGGAGCGCGCAGGAGGTGTGCGGGGTCGAGGTGTCGAGGGCGAGGACCCTCACTCGAACCACTTCCGCATCGCGTCGTTGCGGAACGCGTAGAGCATCAGCGTGAGCAGGAGCGCGATTCCGACGACGTTCGCGACCTCGCGGAAACGGACGGAGAGCGGCCGGCGGCGGATCCCCTCGATGAAGGCGGTGAGGACGTGGAACCCGTCGAGCACCGGCACGGGGATCAGGTTCATCAGCCCGAGCACGATGCTGATCGCGCCCATGGTGAACACCAACTCGCGCCAGCCGTTCTCCGCGGCCTTGCGCGCCACGTCCGCGATCATCAGCGGCCCACCGATCGCGCGGCTCGAGATGTGCCCGGTGACGATCCGGACGATGCCGATGGCCTGCTTGCGGACGAACCCGCCGGTGTTGCTGACCGCCCGGTAGGCGGCATCCGGAAGCGCGTAGCGTACCCAGATCCGCTCGGCGTCCGCGAAGCCGTTCAGATCCGGGGCGGCGCCCAGGTCGGGCACGTCCTGGAGCAAGCCGGTCTCGTCGCGGTCCTTGCGGAGGTGGGGCGTGACCGTGAAGGTCAGCTCCTTGCCGTCGCGGCGCACCGCGATCCGGACCGGCTGCGTTCCCGCGGCCTTGATCGCGGCGTCCACCTCGTCGCTCCAGGAGAGCGCGGGGCGTCCGTTCACGGCCAGGACGCGATCGCCGCGCTTCAGGCCCGCCTCTTCGGCCGCTCCGCCGGGCTGGACGGCGAACAAGGTGAGATCGCTCGCTTCGAGACCATAGTCGCCGGGGGCAACCGGGGCGGGGACCGTGAGCGAGAGCGGCTTGTCGGACCAGAGCGTTCCACCGGGCGCTTGCACCGCCTCGGGCCGCAGCACGTCGAGCTTCAATGCATCCGAGCGCGCCGAGAGCTGCTCCTGAAGCTGCTCCCAGTTCCCCACCGGGACGCCGTCCAGCTTGACCACCTTGTCGAACGTCTGCACCCCTCCCCTGCCCGCGGAAGAATCCGGCGAAATCACGGTGACCTGCGCGGCACGGGGAACGGCGGAGATGCCGATGCGGCCGTGCTTCACGGTCTCGACCGGGTCCGTCTCCTCGTGCACCGCCGGCACGACCCGCAGCGTCTCGCGCGCGCCCCTGCGCTCGACTTCCATCGTCACGGGCTGACCGCCGTGCGCGCGGATCTTTTCTTGAAGTCCGCTCCAGCCCACGACCGGCTCGCCGTCGATGCTCACGATCCGATCGCCGGATCGCAGGCCCGCCTGCGCCGCCGGGGATTGCGGCTTCACGTACCCGACCTTTGCCGCCAGGTCCTGGTGCGGGGCGGCGAAGACCACGAAGTACAGGGCCACCGCGAGCGCGAAGTTTGCGGCCGGTCCGGCGAAGGCGATGACGCCCTTCTTCCAGGGCGGCTGCTCGAGGAAACCCCGCCCGCGATCCTCGGGAGCGACTTCCTCGTACGGATTGTCGCCGGCGAACTTCACGTATCCGCCGAGCGGCAGCAGCGAGACGCGGTATTCGGTCTCGCCCGCGTTGAAGCCGAAGAGCCTCGGCCCGAAGCCGATCGAGAAGCGGATGGCCCTCACGCCCAGCGCCTTGCCCACGATCAGGTGCCCGAGTTCGTGGAAGAACACGACCACGCTGATCACCAGCGCGAACGAGAGCAGGGTGAAACCCGCCGACTGGACGAAGGTCATGGAAGCACGAGTTTAAATGTGCATGGTGCGGCGCGCCAGCAGGGTCAGGTAAGGAGGCGTGCACAGAAGAGGACAAAGGGGGCGTTGAAGAGGAGCGCGTCGATGCGGTCGAGCAGGCCGCCGTGGCCCGGCAGGAGCCGCCCGCTGTCTTTCGCTCCAAACGCCCGCTTGAGCATCGATTCCGAGAGATCCCCCAGGGGTCCGAGCACAGCCGCCCCGGCGCCGATGAGCGCCGCGCCCCAGGCGGAAAGCTCCGGAAGCCAGATCTGCCGCACGACCAGCGCTCCGGCGATGCTGCCCGCTGCACCGCCGAGCGCGCCCTCCCACGTCTTGCTGGGCGAGATGCGCTCGTACAGCTTGCGGCGGCCGAAGGCGCGGCCCGCGAAATACGCGAACGAGTCGTTGAGCCAGGTGACGGCGAGGGTGAGGAGGATCCACCACTCCCCCCGTGGCATCCCGCGCAACGGCAGCAGCGCGGCGAGCAGCAGGCCGGGATAAGCCGCGCCGAGGACCGCAAGACCGACGCGACGGGGGGCGCTCGGGATGTGCGGCTCGAACAAAAGGGTGTCCGCGAACGCGAGGATCACGACCGCGCTCAGGACCAGGTCCGTGGTCATCCACCCAGGCGACGCTTCCTGCAGCAGCGGGATGAGGAAGGCGGCGGCCGTGGACACGATCGCGGCGCCGCTCAGCTCCGTGCGCGGCAGCTGGTTGAGCTCGAAGGCGCAGGCCGCTGCGGCGGCCCCGATCAGAAGCGCCAGCGGGAACCCGCCGCGCCAGATGAGCCACAGCACCCCGGGCAGGAGCACGACCGCGGTGGTCACCCGAATGACCAGGTTCCGGTTCTTTTCGCTCATGCGGTGCGGATCTGCGCGCTCGTCTTCCCGAAGCGCCGTTCGCGCTTCTGGAAATCCTCGATGGCGAGCAGCAGATCGAGCTCGCCGAAATCGGGCCAGAGCGTCTCGGTGAAATGGATCTCCGCATACGCCAGCTGCCAGAGGAGGAAGTTCGAGACACGGAACTCCCCGCTGGTGCGCACGACGAGCTCGAGCGGCGGCAGCCCCTCGGTCCAGAGGCGGTCTTCGATCGCCCTGGCGTCGATCGAATCCGGGTCGATGCGGTCTGCGGCAATTCGCCGCGCCATGGCGATGATCTCCTCGCGGCCGCCGTAGCTGAGCGCGAGCGTCAGCGTCATGTCAGTGTGCGTCGCGCTGTCGCGGCGGAGGGCCTCCAGCGGATCGCGAACGCGTGGGGGGAGCCGATCGAGCTCGCCGATGGCGTGGAGCCGGATGCCGTTCTCCATGATCTCCGGCCGCTCGCGATGCAGGTAATCGCGCAGCAGGTCCATCAGGCCCGCGACCTCGTCCGGCGGACGCTCCCAGTTCTGGGAAGAGAACGCGTAGAGGGTGAGCGCGCTCAGGCCAAGGCGGCGCGCGGCGCGCGTCACCTCCCGCACGGAATCGCTTCCGCGGCGATGACCTTCCAGCCGAGGCAGCCCCCGCTGCTCCGCCCAGCGGCCATTTCCGTCCATGATGATGCCCACATGGCGCGGGAGCGGGCGCTGCGCGACCTCCGCCTTGAGCTGGGCGATGTCCCGTTCGATACGAGGCATGAAGGCGCGGGCACCATAGCAGGAATGCTGCGCGGCGCGTCGTTCGGGTTAGGTTACCTTCCGTGCCCGGCTGGTTCGGCCCATTTCGCATCGAGCGCCAGGTCGGCCGCGGCGGCCTTGGCGCCGTCTACCGTGCGGTCGATTGCCGGACGGGCGTCACTGTCGCCCTGAAGATGCTTCCGCCCGGAACGGACCCGTCGTCTACGCGGCGGCTCCGCCGCGAGTTCGAGGCGCTGCGGCATCTGGACCATCCCAACATCGTCCGCGTGCTGGACGCGGGCGACGTCGACGGCATCTCCTGGCTGTCGATGGAGTTCGTGGACGGCATGGCGCTGCGCGAGTGGCTGGTGGTGGCCGGACAGCCGAAGCTGCTCGAGCCCGAGCCGGAGATGGATGCGCCCGAGGGCGTGGACCTCGACGTGCTCTTCGAGGAGCCGGACTCCGGCGCCTTGCTCGCGGCCGCGCGGGCCGGCCGGTTGCGGCTCGAGACCGGGCTCGACGCGACGCTGACCGACGAGGCGCAGCTCGAACAGAACAATCCCGACCGCCTCCATGCCCTCTGCGAGGCGCTCGCGCAGGTGTGCGACGGCCTGTCGTTCATCCACGCCCGAGGGCTTTTGCACCGCGACGTGAAGCCGGGAAACATCCTGGTCCGCCAGGATCGGCGTGCCTCGCTGGTGGACTTCGGTCTCGCCAAGCGGATGACCGACTCGGAGATCACCGATCACGGGCACGTGGTCGGGACGTACCGCTACATGTCGCCGGAGCAGGCCCGGGGAGAGGCGGTGGACCGGCGCAGCGATCTGTATTCGCTCGGCGCCACGCTCTACGAGCTGATCGCAGGCAGGCCGCCCTTTCCCCATCGCAACCAGCTCGAGCTGCTGGAGGCGATCATCTACCAGGACGCTCCGGAGATCGCGCGCATCAATCCCCGCGCTCCGGGCGCGCTCTGCCGGCTCGCGGAGCGGCTCATCCAGAAGCGCCCCGAGGACCGTCCCGAGAATGCCGCGGAGGTCGCGCTGCTCCTGCGGGTGATCGGGCGCGGAGTGTGGGGATTCTCGGATCCGCTGTTGGTGCCCCGCCCGCGCGAAGACCGGCCCTGAGCGCAAGGATGGCGGCTCAACGCGCCGCTTCTCTCACCCGCCGGCGGAGATCGGCGACGAAGTTCCCGCGCAGCCAGCGGTGCTTCCAGGCCTTCACCGCGAGCCAGCTCACTCCGACGGCGACGAGCGCGACGACCCACGGCCGCAGCGGAGCGCGCAGGCGATCGGAGGCGATCAGGGCCAACGCCAGCGCGATCCAGGCGGCCGCCGGGTTGTGCTCCTTGCGCAGGGCGCGGCGCAAATCCCACGGCCGCGCGCTGCGGGCGTCCGCCCAGCGAGGCCAGAATCGGGGCACGCGAGCACACCATGCCTCGTACTGCGGCCCGAACCGATCGCGCAGGAACTGCTCCTCGGCGGCGATGATGGCGCGGTACTGGACCGCGAAGAGCAGCGCGACGATGCACAGCAGCCAGACGTCGTGCGCGATCAGACAGAGACCGAGCGTGATGCCCAGGTTGCCGAGATAGAGCGGGTTGCGCGTCAGCGCATAGGGACCGTCGGTATTCAGCGAGACGGCGATCAGCCTCTCGTTCTGCCCGGAGGTGCCGTCGGGCACCTGGCCCAGCACCCAGGCGCGCAGCGACTGTCCGGCGGCGCAGAGCGCGAGACCTGCGACCAGCCACAGCGGCGAAGCAGGGCCACGGCTGCGCCAGATCAGCGGGAGGGCGACGAGCACGAGCAGGACGGGCGTGAAGCTCCGCCACCTGAACAGCACGCGGCCCACCCGCTGCAGCATCGTTTGGCGTGGCCTATCAGGAGAACCCCCGTGCTACAAGTCGCGCGTGAAGGAATATCGGCGTCTTCTCGCGTCGGTACGGCCGCATCTCGGCCTGCTCGCGGCAGCGATTGCCTCGATGATCGTGCTCTCGGCGGCGACGGGCGCGTTCTCCTGGCTGGTCGGACCGATGTTCCAATTCGTCTTCAAGGGCGGCGCCCTCGACGCGAAGGCGCTGCGCAGCGCGCTGCCGTTCCTCGGCGCTCCGGAAGCGCTCCCGCGCGACACCGTGCTGCGCGCGCTACCGGTCCTCATCCTCGCCATCGCCGCCCTGCGCGGGATCGCCTACTTCGGCCAGTTCTACTGCATGGGCATGCTCGGCCAGCGCGTGGTCGCCGACCTGCGGCTCGCGCTGCACCAGAAGCTGCTCGAGCTGCCCCCCTCGTTCTTCGCTCGCAGCGCCTCGGGAGATCTGCTGGCGCGCTTCGCCAGCGACGTCGCCGCCGTCGAGTTCGCGGTCACCTACGGATTCGCCGCGTACCTGCGGGACGGCCTCCAGATCCTGGTCCTGCTCGGCGTGTCCATCGCGCTCGATTGGCGTCTCGCGCTGCTCGCGTTCGTGGCCGTGCCGCTGACGGTCGTGCCCATCGTCCGGTTCGCCAGGCGGCTGAAGAAGATCGCCTCTCGGGGACAGGCGCAGATCGGGACCCTGTACACGCTGATCCACGAAGCGCTGCAAGGCGTCCGCATCGTCCAGTCGTTCGGGATGGAGCGCTACGAGCGAGAGAAATTCTCCGCGGAACAGGACCGGTTCCTCGCCACCATGCGGCGCAGCTTTTTCGTGCGCGCGATCTTCACGCCCACACTCGAGATCATGGCGGCGATCGGGATCGCGGCCACCGTCGTTTTCGCGGCGCGCGCGGTGGCCGCCGGCGAGCTGCAGCCCGAACGCGTGATCTCCTTTCTCGCCACCATCGTGCTGCTCTACACGCCCCTGAAGTCGCTCGGCGGCACGGGGCAGGGAGTGACGCAGGGGATCGCCGGAGCAAGACGACTCTGGGAAGTGCTCGATGAGCCGGCCGAGCCGCCGCCGGGAAACGTCGAGTTGCCCGCTTTCACGCGCGAAGTGCGGTTCGAGCGGGTCTCGTTCCGTTACCGCGCCGACGGGCCGCCGGTGCTGCGCTCGCTCGACCTGACGCTGCGGCGGGGCGAAGTGATTGCGCTGGTCGGCCCTTCGGGCGGTGGGAAGACGACCTTGATGAACTTGCTGCCGCGCTTCGCCGACCCGACCGACGGGCGCGTGACGCTGGACGGGCGCGACATCCGCGAAGCGACGCTGCCGTCGCTGAGGGCCCAGATTGCGCTGGTGGCACAGGAGACGTTCCTGTTCAACGACACCGTGCGCGGCAACATCGCGTACGGGCTGCGCGACGTTCCCCGGGAGCAGCTCGAGGCGGCGGCGAAAGCGGCGCGCGCCCACGATTTCATCCGCGACCTGCCGCGCGGCTACGATACCGAGGTCGGCGAACGCGGCGTCACGCTTTCCGGCGGGCAGCGCCAGCGGCTGGCGATCGCCCGCGCCTTGCTCAAGGACGCCCCGATCCTGTTGTTGGACGAGGCGACCAGCGCGCTCGACACCGAGAGCGAGCGCGAGGTGCAGCGCGCGCTCGACCGGCTCATGGAAAAACGCACCTGCCTGGTGATCGCGCACCGGCTCTCGACCATCCGGCATGCGACCAGAATCGCCCTGCTCGCGCAGGGGCGCATCGTCGAGTTGGGGACGCACGAGGAGCTGCTCGCGCGGGGCGGGGAATATGCGAGGTTGTACGAGCTTCAGTTCGCGGCGCCACCCGGGTTGCTTCAACCAGCCTGACTCTTCAGATCGACCGCCAAGCACGCCAGTTTTTTGGGGGTGGACGGGAAGAGGCCCGTGGGCAGCTCCCTGCTCGTTTTCGGCGGTTGAGAAAAGGATGGGAGAGGAGTACAGCAGTCCGGGCATGGCGCGGTCGGTTCCGAGAAAGAAGGAGACGCTCCTCGCCTATCTAGCGCGGGGCATCGCCATGGTGCACCTCGACGCGCGCCGCGCCGGCGTGGTCGTGCCGTCCCAGTACTCGATGGACGCCCATTTGCGCCTGAACCTGAGCTACCGGTACGGAATTCCGGACCTCGACATCTCGGATCAGCGCATCCAGGCGACTCTCTCGTTCGGCGGCCGGCCGTTCCGGTGCGTCCTTCCCTGGGGATCCGTGTTCGCGATCACCTGCCACGGTACCGGCGACGGTCAGGTCTGGCCCGAGGACCTGCCGGTGGAAGTGGTGCACACGATGGCGGACCGGCAGAACGGACGGCGCGCTGCGGCTGCCGAGGATCCTGCTTCCCACAAGCCGCCCCTGTCCGCCGTCGAAGGCGATCTCAAGGATGAGCCGCAGCGTGTCGAGCCGCCGGACGGAGCGCCGCGCCGCCATCTGCGGCTGGTGCGGTAGTCGCGGCCGCCGAAGGCGGCTTGGCGACCATG
This sequence comes from Deltaproteobacteria bacterium 13_1_40CM_4_68_19, assembly GCA_001918155.1. GTDB lineage: Bacteria > Myxococcota > Myxococcia > Myxococcales > 40CM-4-68-19 > 40CM-4-68-19. The sequence goes on along the minus strand of MNFJ01000063.1, from coordinate 6,498 downwards.
CTTGAGCGCGAACCCGGACAGGCGGTCGTGCAGACGCTCGAGAAACAGGCCGTCTGCGCCGCAGATAGGAAGCATCCACAGGTACGAGTGGCCGCGGAGCCGCCGGTCGCGGAGCCAGAACGAGTCGGTCAAGCCCGTGAACCCGACCTCGAGCGCCCAGCCGAGGAACCCGTATGCGAGAAACCGGCGGACCACGGTTCAATCATTGGGAGGGCCGTGATCCGGGGCAATCAGTCAGAGACGGGATGCCGCCGCCGCGTCACAGACGACGACGCTGCGGCCCGAGGCCTTGCGGATCCATTGCGCCGGGCAGCCTGCAAGATCCTCGGGTCCCTTCACGGTCCGGGCGAGGACCTCGGATTTCGCCGCACCGGTGACCTGCAGCACGACCATCCGCGCGGTGACCACCAGGAACGGCAGGAGCGTGATTCGCGCGACCTTCGGCTCCACATGCCGGGGAGCGGCGACGTGCCTGACGAGCTCGTCGTCGCCGCGATCCGCGCTGCCCGGCTCGCCGGCGAACAGCGAACAGATGTGCCCGTCTGGCCCGAGGCCGAGGAGGACGAGATCGAGCCGCGGCGGTGACCCCAAGGTATCGCGCAGATCCCCGGCGTACCGCCGGGCCTCGGCATCCAGGTCAGGCGCCTCCCCGCGGATCCGGTGTACGCCGCCTGCCTCGACGTGCCGGAGCAGACCTTCGAATGCCACCCGGTAGTTGGAGAGCTCGTGATCGGGAGGGACCGCGCGTTCGTCCGTGAAGAAGAACTGCGCCTGCGCCCAGGGCAAGTTCGCCGCCCGCATCCTGGTGAAGAGCGGCGCTGCGCTCGACCCGCCGGTCAGGGCTACCGCCGCCCGGCCGCGCGCGGCCACCGCGCCGGCGACCGACTCGACGAACAGCTCCGCCGCCGCAACGGCGACGTCGGCGACGACCGCGACCTCCGTCACGTCCGCGCCGCCAGCAGCTTCGCTGCTGCCTGGACCGCCTGCGCGTACAGCTCGTCGCGGCCGGAGAGCAGCTTCAATTCCAGCGCGAGCAGCCGGCCGGGCATCTCGGGCGGAAGCCGGGTGCGGTGCGCGCAGAATCCGTCGTCGTCGCCCTTCACCTGCGAGATCAGGACGCCCTTCTCGCGCCGCAACGTGAACGTCGCCGGCGGCGCCACGAACTCGAGCAGCTTCACGTGCCCGAGGCCGAGCCGCGCGGCGCGCGGAACGGGCATCGAGGACGAGGCCTCCTCCTCGGCCTCGCCCTCGGCGTGGATCTCCACTTCCAGGCGCTTGATGCGGGACTGCAACCAGCCGAGGAGGAGCAAGCCTTCGGCGCCGACGGCCCCGGCGCACACCACGCGTGCCCGCCGGACGTTGCCACGGTGCTCGCGCAAGTCCGGCACGTCCAGCGTGTCCGCCGCGAGCGACTGCCAGGGGAAGATGCGCGCCCATGCCAGATCGCCGATCGGAGCTCCTTTGACGAGCAGGGTGGCCGTCTCCGCGAGGTAGCTGGGCGGGCGCGCGCCCGAGTCGGTGATGATCCGGTCTGCCGACTCCACCACGCGGCGGAGCAGATCGCCCTGTGGGCGGCCGCCCCAGACGACGACCATCGGGAGGTCCGGGCGCAAGAGGCCCATCATCCCGGACTCCAGGTGGCGCACGGCCCGGCCGGTCGCGCTCAGCACGACGCGCTCCATCGTGATGGCGCCGCCAGAGCGCACCACCGAGATGCGGGCGGTGAGCGATTCCTGTTCGATCCCCTGGTCCGCGATCAGCGCGATGAGCCGGCAGGGATGCAATGTTCCCGCAACCTCCAGCGCCTCGCGCGCCTTCTCGTACTGCGCCGCGCTGAAGTGGATGGAGACGAGGTTGAGCGTGGAGACGGTCTCCGGAGACGGTCCGCCGCGCTCGCGCGCCTGCCTCAGCAGACTCTCGATCCGCGCCAGGTCCACACCCTTGTCGAACTGCACGGTGAGCTCGCCCGAGTGCGGTGTCGCACCCGCCGAGATCGGCTCCCCGTAAGCGTCGCTCACAGTCTCCTCCATACTCTGCGATCCTGGGCGAGAAGCTCGTCGGCGGCCGCCGGCCCCCAGGTGCCGGCGGGGTAGGGATAAGGCGGGGGAAACTCGGAGCTCTCCGTGACCTTGAGGATGTTTCCGACGATCCTCCAGGCCGCTTCCACTTCGTCCTTGCGGGTGAAGAGGGTCTGATCCCCGCGCATCGCGTCGAGGAGCAGCCGCTCATATGCCTCCGGGCTCGCGGCGGCAAAGGTGGTGCCGTACCGGAAATCCATGCTGACGGTGCGGGGCCGGAAGCGTTCTCCCGGGACCTTGGCGGAGAAGCGAAGCGCGATGCCCTCTTCCGGCTGCACGCGGACGATCAGGACGTTCGGTTGCGTCGTCCCTTCGCCGAACAGCGGATGCGGCACAGGGCGGAAATGGACCGCGATCTCGGTGGCGCGCTTCGGCATCCGCTTTCCCGAGCGGATGTAGAACGGGACCCCGTCCCAGCGCCACGAGCGGATGTTCAGCCGGATCGCCACGAACGTGGGCGTGCGGGACCCCTTCGCCACCTCCTTCTCCTGCTGATAGCCGGGGACGTCCGCCCCCGCCACGCTGCCCGGCGCGTACTGGCCGAGCACGACGTTGCGCGCGACCTGCTCCGGCGTATCGAAGGTCTCGATCGCCCGGAGCACCTTGATCTTCTCGTCCCGCACGGAGTCGGCGTCGAAGGACACCGGCGGCTCCAGCGCCGAGAGGCAGACGAGCTGGAGCACGTGGTTCTGGATCATGTCGCGCAGGATCCCGGCCTCTTCGTAGTAGCGGCCCCGGCCTTCGATCCCCAGATCCTCGCCGGCGGTGATTTGCACCTGATCGACGTAGCGGCGGTTCCAGATCGGCTCGAAGATCGAGTTCGCGAAGCGGAAGACCAAGAGGTTCTGGACCGTCTCCTTGCCGAGGTAGTGGTCGATGCGGAAGACCTGGCGCTCGTCGCACGTCTCCAGCACGAGCCGGTTGAGCGCGCGGGCGCTGGGCAGATCGCGTCCGAAAGGCTTCTCGATCACCACTCGCGTGAACCGGGTGTCGAAGGGCGAGTTGATCATGCCCGCCGCCTTCAGCTGCTTGAGCAGCGTCGGGAACGTGCTCGGCGGGGTGGCGAAGTAGTAGAGGCGATTGCTGCGCGTGGAGCGTGTCCGGTCCAGTTCCTCGAGCTGCGCCCGGAGCCGGGCGAAAGTGTCCGGGTCATCGAAAGATCCCGCGACGTACCGGATGCCCGCCGCGAAGTCCTGCCAGATCTCCGGGTCGATCGGCCGCGTACGCGAGAAGCGGCCCACCGCTTCGCGCATGTCCTGGGCGAACTCGTCGTGGGAATAGGCGCTCTTGGAGACGCCGACGATGCCGAACGCCGCCGGCAGGTGCGCGCCGACCGCCAGGTTGTAGAGCGCCGGCACCAGCTTGCGGTGGGCCAGGTCTCCGCTCGCGCCGAAGATGACGACAGCGCACGGCTCGGGCGCGGAATCGGCGCGCAAGCCGGGCCGGAGCGGGTTTGGGATCTCGTCGTGCTCCGGCGCGTACGGCATGGTTCACCCCTTCTTGACTGCGTGGCCGCCGAACTCGTTGCGCAGCGCAGCCTGGACCTTGGCGCTGAACGACTCCTCCTGCCGGGAGGCGATGCGCATCTGCAGCGCCAGCGTGATCACCGGCGCGGGCACGTTCTGGTCGATCGCGGCCTGGACGGTCCAGCGTCCCTCCCCGCTGTCCTCCACGTAGCCGCGGATGCCGTCGAGCCCGGGATCCCTCTCCAGGGCGTCGTGCAGCAGGTCGAGCAGCCAGGAGCGCACCACGCTTCCGTGGCGCCAGATGCTGGCGATCTCCGCGAGATCGAGCTGGCCGAACGGGGAGGTCTTCAGGATCTCGAAGCCCTCCGCGTACGCGGTCATCAGACCGTACTCGATGCCGTTGTGGACCATCTTGACGAAGTGGCCGCTGCCCGCCGGCCCGGTGTGCATCAGGCCGCCTTCCGGCGCGAGCGACTTCAGGGCCGGCTCGATGGCGGCGTACGCCTCGCGCGCGCCTCCCACCATCAGGCAGTATCCGTTCTTCAAGCCCCAGATGCCGCCGCTGGTGCCGGCATCGCAGAAATGGATGCCGCGCTCGGCCAGTTCCTTGGCCCGGCGCTGCGAGTCGCGGAAGTTGGAGTTGCCGCCGTCGATGATGATGTCGCCCTTTTGCATGCGCGCCGCGAGCGAGGTGACCACCTCCTCGGTGATCTTCCCCGCCGGCACCATCGTCCAGCAGACGCGCGGGGGCGCGAGCGCGGCGATCACCTCGTCGATGGTGGTTGCCGGAGCGGCGCCCACCGCGGCCAGCTCGATCGCACGGCGCGGGTCGACATCGTACGCGACCACCTTGTGCCCGCCCTGCAACAGGCGCTGCACCATGTTGCCGCCCATCCGCCCCAGACCGAGCATCGCGAGCCGCATGGGAAACCCACCTCAACGGTCTGGGGACACCATGGAGTGGTGTCCCCCATTCGGTTCAGACACCATCAATGGTGTCCCCCGTTCGGTAGCAGTCCTACCGCCTCGCGCAGCGCCGCGACGACCTTCCCGGCATCGCCGTCCTCGACGTGGACGCGCAGCGCCCGCCGGCCGTGGGCCTGCAGGACCTCGAGATCGCCCCGCGCCTGCGCCGCGAACAGGGTTCCGAACGAGTAGGGTGTCCCCGGGATCTGCAGATCCTCGCCGCCGTCGCTGGTGACCTGGAGGAACAACCCGGTGTTCGGGCCGCCCTTGTGCAGCTGGCCGGTGGAGTGCAAGAAACGCGGACCGAATCCCACGGTGCAGGCGAGCTTCGTCGCGTCCCGGATCCCGCCCTGCACGTCCTGGAAGCTCTGCCGGAGGTCGCCTTCCGGGGGCAGGTAGAGCTGGAGAGCGACGTAATTGCCCGGATCGGCGAGCGCGAGGTGAGCGGCGATCCACCCGGCAGGCGAGGCCGCAGCCGCGCTGCCGAGCGTTCCAGCCGCCTTGCGCAGCACCTGGGCGTGGTCCGCGGAAGCGAACAGCGCGAGGCCCTGCGAGCGCAGCACCGGCTCCTGCGGCGGCAGCGTGCCGGCGGAGAGCAGCGACTTCGTCTTGTCCTTGCTCTCCGCCACGTTGGGCTCGTCGAACGGGTCGATCTCCAGCACCGCGCCCATCGCCGCGGTGGCGATCTCCCAACGCAGGAACTCGCCCGCAATCTCCGCCGGCGTGGCGAGCTTCCACTGCAGCAGCGGGTGGCCCGCCTCCGCGAGATGGCTCATGTCATGCGCCTCGCTCGCCAGCGAGAGCGAGACGAACAGCCGGTCGTTGCCGTAGGCATCCTTCGTTCCCGGCGGCTCGCCGTCCACCGGCACGATGCCGCGGCCCTGCTTCCCCGTGCTCTCGGCGACGAGCTGCTCGAGCCAGCCGCCGAGCGGCGCAAGGCTCTTGCTGAAGAGGAAGGTGAGCTTGTCCGCGCCCTTCTTCGCCAGTCCGGCGGCGATCCCGCCGATGCGCAGGGCCAGGTTTTCCTGGAGAGGAACGCGCGCGTGCGACGCGAGGGCGACCTTGCCCGCTTGCTCGATCAAGCCGTTCAAGTCGAGGCCGAGCAGCGAGGCGGGGACCAGGCCGAAGTAGCTGAGGGCGCTGTAGCGGCCGCCGACGTCAGGCGGGTTGAGGAACGTCCGCCAGAATCGGTCCTGCTCGGCGCGCTTCTGCAGCGGCGTTCCCGGATCGGTGATGGCGGCGAAGTTCGCCCCGTCGTTCACCTGCCCCCGGAAGTACCGATAGAAGGCGTCCACCTCGGTGGTGGTGCCGCTCTTCGAGCTCACCAGGAAGAGTGTCTTGCGCAGCTCGAATCCGCGGGTGGCCGCCCGCACCGCGTCCGGCGCCGTCGAGTCGAGGACGCGCAGGTCGAGTCCCCCTTCCCGCTTGCCGAGGACGCGCGCGAACACCTCCGGCGCGAGCGAGGAGCCGCCCATGCCCAAGAGGACGCAGTGCCGGAACTTCTGCGCGGCCTCCCTCGCGAAGGTCGCGAGCTCGGCGGCGTGGTCCTTGCCGAACTTCGTCGCGTCGAGCCAGCCGAGCCGGGTCTTGGCCACGTTCTTCGCGCCCCAGAGCGCCGTGTCGCGGGCCCAGAGGCGCGCGCCGATCTTCTTCTCGCGGACGGCATCGAGCCCCGCGGCCGCATCCTCCTTGCGCCTGCCCAGGCTCTCGCGCAGCTGCGCCTTCTTCGCGAAGGTCTGCGCCGCCGCCCGTGCCGAGATCGCATGCAAGAGCCCGTCGAGCGCCTTGGAGAAGAGATCGAGGCCCTGTTCGGTCAGCTCGGCGCACACCTTCTCTAGATCGATGCCGACCTGCGAGAGCCGCGCGAGCTGCGCCCGGGCCTGGTCCACGTCCTTGATGACCGTGTCCGCTTCGACCTTTCCGTGATCGTTGAACGCCTGGAGCGTGGCGAGCGGCATCGTGTTCACCGTGTCCCGCCCGATCAGCGG
>MNFJ01000058.1 GCA_001918155.1 Deltaproteobacteria bacterium 13_1_40CM_4_68_19 | reverse complement strand
GGGATCCTCTTCCGCGACATCAACATGCAGCGCACGTTCTGCGACCAGTACTTCTCGCGCCGCATCTGCGCGTTCGCGGAGATCATCATCAACACCGGCGAGGACAACTACATCACCACCGCCGACGCCGACGAGGCGGCCCACACCGTGATCGCCTCGCAGCTGATCAACGAGGGCTTCGCCCGCCTGGCGGGCATGAAGGACGAGCTGATCGGATTCGGCCATTCCTTCGAGATCGACCCGGCGCGCGAGGACACGCTGCTGCGCGAGTTCGCCATGGCCATGATGGTGCGCGAGCTGTTTCCGGAGAGCCCCATCAAGTACATGCCGCCCACCAAGCACAAGGAAGGCGACATCTTCTTCAGCCACGCCTACGACGTGATGTCCGACCTGGTCGCGATCACGACGGGGCAGGCCATCCAGCTGCTGGGCATGATGACGGAGGCGATGCACAATCCCTTCCTCATGGACCGCTACGTCGCGCTCAAGTCGGCGTCGTACGTGTACCGGGGCGCGCGGCACCTGGGTGAGGAGATCCGTTTCAAGCCCGACGGGATCGTGGCTCGCCGCCAGCGGGAAGTCTTCGACCAGGCGCTCGCCCTGCTGGAGGAGGTGGCGAAGGACGGGATGATGGCCGCCATCGGCAAGGCGCGCTTCGGCGATACCGCGCGCAGACCCGACGGCGGAAAGGGCCTCGAGGGCGTGGTGGAGAAGGGTCCGGAGTACTTCAACCCGTTCCTCGAGATCCTCGAGGGCGCGGCATGAGCGCGGACAAGGACAAGGATCTCATCCGCCCGTACGGAGATCGCAAGGACGACGGCGTCATCCAGCTCTCCTTCGTCCTGCCGGTGCCCTGCAGCGAAAAGGCGAAGGAGGCCGCGGCCACCGTGGCGAAGAAGCTCGGCCTCTCGCACGTGCTGGTCGCGGCCATGGAGAAGGCCGGCGAGAGCTACAGCTTCTTCGTCGTCTACGGCCGCACACACATGCAGCTCGACTACAACGCCATCGAGGTGCCGGAGGTCGTGCACCGCAAGCACGGCTTCGACGAGCTGAACGAGGCCATCCGGCGCGACCTGGGCCGGCGCATCGTCGTGATCGGCGCCTGCATCGGCACCGACTCGCACACGACCGGCATCGACGCCATCATGAACATGAAGGGGTTCGCCGGCGACTACGGCCTCGAGCGATACCCGATGTTCCGCGCCGTCAACCTCGGATCGCAGGTGGAGCCGGAGAAGCTGGTGGCGCGTGCGAAGGAGGAGGGGGCCGACGCGGTGCTGGTGAGCAAGGTCGTCACACAGCGCGAGGTGCACAAGGAAGACGCCCGGGCGCTGATCGACGCCGCCAGGCAGCAAGGCATCTTCGACAAGACCATCTTCCTCTTCGGCGGGCCGCGGGTCGACCACAAGACCGCGCTGGAACTCGGCTTCGACGCCGGGTTCGGGCCTGGCACGAAGCCCAGCGACGTGGCGAACTATATTTATTATCGCCTACTGGAACGAATGGGCCGCCCGCCGCCCCCGCAGAAGACGGCGCATGGTACGCAGGACGCCACGGTCCCCGCGACCGGCGAGAAGCTAGGAGAGACGCTATGAAGGCGACGCTGCGGGTCCGCCTCTCCGCGCACGATGCACATTACGGCGGTGGCCTGGTGGACGGCGCGAGGGTGCTCGGCCTGTTCGGGGATGTCGGCACCGAGCTGCTCATCCGCCACGACGGCGACGAGGGCCTCTTTCGCGCCTACGAGTCCGTCGAATTCCTCGCGCCCTTGCACGCCGGCGATTTCGTCGAGGTGGAAGCGGAGCTCGTCTCGGTGGGGAAGACCAGCCGGAAGATGCGATTCGAGGCGAGAAAGTACATCTCGCCGCGCCCGGATCTGTCGGAATCGGCCGCCGATCTCCTGGATGCGCCGGTGGTCGTCTGCCGCGCCGTCGGCACCTGCGTCACGCCGGCGGCCAAGCAGAGGCGCAAATGACGCCGGCCATCATCACGGCCGCCATCTGCGGCGCCGAGACCACGCGCGAGATGACGCCGCACCTTCCGATCACAGCCGACGAGCTGGCTCAGGAGGCTGTGCGCTGCCGCGAGGCCGGCGCCTCCGTGATCCATCTCCACGTCCGCCGCGACGACGGAACGCCTACCCAGGACCGCGCCCTGTTCCAGAAAGCCCTCGATGCCATCCGCGGCCGCACGGACGCGATCGTCCAGACCAGCACGGGTGGCGCCGTCGGCATGACCGCGGACGAACGGGCCCAGCCGCTCGAGTGCACGCCTCCGCCGGAGATGGCGACCCTGAACGCCGGCTCGCTCAATTTCGGCGACGACGTCTTCCTCAATCCCTTCCCCCTCGTGCGGGAGTTCGCGCGCCGCATGCGGGCGAAGGGGATCGCTTACGAGCTCGAGTGCTACGACGTGGGCCACGTCGAGGCCTGCCTGCGGCTGGCGGAGGAGGGCGTGATCGGGCTGCCGGCGCACTTCGACTTCGTCATGGGGGTGCGCGGCGGAATCCAGGCGAGCGAGGACAATCTCACCTTCCTGGTGATGAAGCTCCCGAAGGGTTGTACATTCAATGTAGCGGGAATCGGCCGGCACCAGCTCCCGATGGCCGAGCTGTCGCTGCGCATGGGCGGTCATGCCCGCTGCGGCCTCGAGGACAACATCTACTCGAGCAAGGGCGTCCTGGCGAAAGGCAGCTTCGAGCTCGTCGCCAGGGTCGCCGAGCTGGCGCGCGCCGCCGGCCGCGAGATCGCGACGCCCGCGCAGGCGCGCGAGATCCTGCGCATCCCCGGGAGGCCACGATGAAGTACCGCATCGCGAGGTTCCGCGTCCGCGCCTCCGAGTCGCCGCGGCGGAGAGAGCGATCATCGCGTTCGTGGCCAAGGTGGCCGACGAGCCCGGCACGCTTCGCTACGAGTCGTTCCGGGAGGCCGACGGCGTGTCGTACGTGCACTTGATGGCGTTCGCCGACGATTCCGCCGAGCAGGCGCACCGCGAGACCGACCACGTCAAGCGGTTCGCCGCCGAGCTGTACCCCAGGTGCGACCAGCAGGCCGTCTTCACCGACCTGAAGATGATCAGCGGCGCAGGTCGATAGCGCTACATCGGCGGGATTTCCCGCTTCCGCCACGGCCGTTCCACTCTCTTGTCCGCGCAGAGCGTCAGGTAGTGCGCGAGCAGCGGACGCGTCTCGCGCGGGTCGATCACGTCGTCGACGTACCCGAGCGCCGCCGTGCGGTAGATGTCGATGTGCGGTCGGATCCCTTCCGCCAGCTGCTTCTTCACTTCATCGGGCTGCTTGTTGGCGGCGATGGCGACCATCCCTTCGGCGCCCATCACGCTGATCTCGGCGCCGGGCCAGGCGACGAGCAGGTCGGGCTCGTACGCGCGCCCGTTCATCACGTAATACCCGGCGCCGTATCCCTTCCGCAGCACGACCGTGAGCTTGGGAACGGTCGCGGATGCGACGGCATGGAGCATCTTCGCCCCGTGCCGGATGATGCCCTGCTGCTCGACCTTCGACCCGACCATGAACCCGGGAACGTCCTGCAGGAACAGCAGCGGGATCTCGAACGCATCGCAGAGGTTGACGAAGCGCGCCGCCTTGTCCGCGGCGTTCACGTCGAGCACGCCTCCCGCCTGCATGGGGTTGTTCGCCACGATCCCGACGGACCAGCCGTCGATCCGCGCCAGGCCGGTGACGATGTTGCGCGCCCATCGGGGCTTGATCTCGAAGAGCCGTCCGCCGTCCACCACCGCAGCGATCACCTTGTGCACGTCGTACGCCTGCCGCGGATTTTCCGGAACGATGTCCAGGAGCGCTTCCTCACGGCGGTCGGCGGGATCCGACGGAGCGCGGCGAGGGGGCTTCTCCCCGGCGCGCAGGGGAAAGTACGACAGGTACTCGCGCACCGCGGCCAGGCATTCGGCGTCGCTGCCGGTCTCCAGATCGGCGACGCCGCTCACCTCGGTGTGCACCTTCGAGCCCCCGAGCGCCTCTTCGGTGACGTCCTCGCCGACGACGCTCTTGACCAGGTAGGGTCCGCCGATCGCCATCGAGGACGTCCCTCGCACCATGGGCACGAAGTCCGCGAGGCCGGGAATGTACGCTGTTCCCGCGGCTCCAGGACCGACCATGGCAGCGACCAACGGCACGACCCCGCTCATCACCACCTGCTCGCGGAAGAGGTAGCCGGTGTCGGCGAACGAGCTGATCCAGGCCGCTTCCTCCGGATCCGCCGAGAGTCGCGCGCCCGCGGAGTCGACGAGCCAGATCATCGGGATCCGCTCGCGCAGCGCCAACTCGCGCAGCCGCGCGACCTTTCTTTCGCCCACGGGCCCGATGCTTCCGCCCTGAACGGTGAAGTCGTACGACGCGACACAGGCCGGCCGCGCGTCGATCATCCCCGTTCCGCACACCACCCCGTCCGCCGGCGTCGCCACCTCCGCCCTGCCGAGGTGCGTCGCGAGCAGTCCGATCTCCCGGAACGTGCCCGGGTCGAGGAGCAGATCGAGCCGCGCGCGGGCGTCCAGCTTGCCGCGCTCCTTCTGCCGCGCGAGCCGCGCCTCGCCGCCCATCTTCTTCGCCTCGGCGCGGCGCCGCTCGAGCTCATCCACCTTCTTACGCATTGACATGAACCGTCCGTATCACGAGGATTTGGAAGACCTGAATTTCCCCACATTGGCGCATGGTTTCGATGGTTTGACCCATACTGAAACATCGCGCTAGCGTTTCAATTGCGCCCGGGACCGGGGGGCCGCCGCGCGCGACTGGAGTGAGACTCCATGCCTGGTCCGCAGTCCGCCCCTGACCTCCCATCCGTCGGAGCAGAAGCGGACCCGCTCCTCGGCCGCGTCCTCAACGATCGGTACCGGATCCTCGAGGTGATTGGCCATGGAGGAATGGGACGCGTTTACAAGGCATTGCAGGCGCCGCTCGACCGCCTCGTGGCCCTCAAGATCCTCGGCGCCGGGCACGACCGGGACCCGAACTTCTACAAGCGGTTCTTCCTCGAAGCCAGCGTCACCGCCAAGCTGACGCACCCGAACACCATCACGCTCTACGATTACGGGCGCACCGACGACGGCATCTTCTTCATCGCGATGGAGTTCCTCAACGGCCGCACCCTCTCCCAGGCCATGCAGGCGGACGGACCGCTCGCGCAGGAGCGGGCGATCCACATCGCGCAGCAGATCTGTCGATCGCTGCGCGAAGCGCACTCGCTCGGCATCGTCCATCGCGATCTGAAACCCGCGAACGTCATGCTGCTGCTCGAGCGCGACGATCACGACTTCGTGAAGGTGCTGGACTTCGGCTTGGTGAAATTCTTCTCCGGCGAGACCCACGAAGCGGACATCACCAACGCGGGCACCTTCATGGGGTCGCCGCACTACATCGCGCCGGAGCAGGCTCGCAGCCAGGGCCCCGACCAGCGCTGCGACATCTATTCGCTCGGCGTGCTGCTCTACCACATGCTGACGGGGCACGTGCCGTTCACTGGCGCGGCGCCCGTCGACATCATCCTCAAGCACCTGCACGACGTTCCGGTGGCGCCGCGCGCGCTTCGGCCGGATCTGATGATCGCTCCGGGCCTTGAAGATCTGGTGCTGCGTTGCATGGCGAAAGACCGCGACGAGCGGTTCCAGTCGATGGACGACCTTCTCGCGCAGCTCAAGGCGGTGCGCGCCCGCCTCACCGGAGTGTCGGCGTCGGGCTCCGCGCCGCCAGGAGCGGACGGGGTCTCCGCGGGAATGATCGCGCAGACGCCGCCGACGCCGCAGCCCGGTTTGCGGACGCCGAGCGAGCCGATGAGCGCCTTGCGCCCGACGCCGGCGCGCGGGATCGCGCCGCCCAGCCGGCCACCGCCTCCTCCCGCCGACGCCTTCGACGAGGTGCCGACCCCGTCGGAGCGGCCAACGTTTGCGCAGCCTTTCCGGATCGCTCCCGCACTGCGGACGGTGCTTCCCCCCGCGCTGATCGTGATCGCGGGGATCGGGACCGCCGCCTATGTGCTGCGCGCGCCGCAGCCTGGCGCGGCCGTAGCGCCTGCGCCGGTCGCGCAGCCGCCGGTCGCGCCGCCGGTGGTGGCAGCTGCTGCTCCGGCACCCTCCGTCGCCCCCCAGCCACAGCCCCCAGCCGTGTATCCGACCGCCTACGCGGGGACCACGCTGGTGACGGTGATCAGCATCCCCTCCGGCGCCGAGGTGCGCGACGCCGACGACCGCTTCCTCGGGACTACGCCCTTCGATCTGCGCGTGCCCTCCAGCCGCTCGCTCCACCTCACGCTCCGGCATGACGGCTATCGTCCGGTGTCCCTGAACAAGAAAGTGGACGGCGAGCACGAGACCCTTAGCGTGACGATGAAGAACGCGAAGGGGGACGCGTACGAGTCGAGGCCGAAGAGGAATTCAGCCGGCTACAAGGACGACCCGTACTGACAACGGATGAGAGGCGAGATGGAAAACCCGGTCAACGCGACCCGGCCCCTGGCCGTGCACGCAACGGTGCGAACGATCCTGCTCGCGGCGCTGCTCGCGCCGGCGGCGCTGGCCGACGCCCGGTCGGACGCGAAGCGGCACTTCCGGGACGGCATGTCGCTCATCGGAGCCGGACAGGTCGAGCGCGGGATCGCGGAGCTCAAGCAAGCCTACGCCATCAAGCCGCACCCCGACGTGCTGTACGACATCGCCAAGGCGTACGTCGATCTCGGCGACATCCCCGAGGCTCTCAATTACTTCCGCCAGTACGTTGCCACCGATCCGGTGGACAAGGAGCAGGTGCAGGCCATCATCCAGCGCCTGCAGTCGGCGATCGGATCTGCCGCACCACCGCCGCCGGCGATGGAGGCGCCGCCGCAGAACATCGACGTGCAGAAGCTGCTCGCGCAGCTCCAGGCGCTGGTCCAGCAGTCCCAGGCGGCAGCACCCGTCGCTCTCGCGCCCGCCGCCCGCCCGGCATCGAGCAGGAAGGCCGAGCCGGCGAGGGCGGGAGGCGCCGCTACCAGGGGCGAGGACGAGATGTTCGAGGGGGAGACCATCTCGGCGAAGACCCGGGCGACGGCGCGGCAGATCGCCGCCGAGCTGTCGGGGACGCACGAGGCCAGCGACGAGGACATCTTCGAGGAGCAGGTGGTGACCGCTTCGGTGCGCTCCAGCTCCGAGACGAAGACGCCCGCCTCGCTGACGGTGATCACCGGAGACGAGATCCGGATGACCGGCGCCGCAACCATCCCGGAGATCCTGCGGCGCGTTCCCGGCATCGACGTGGCGGAGATGAACCCGAGCGATACCAACGTCTCCATCCGCGGCTTCAACCGGCGCCTGGCCAACAAGGTGCTGGTCCTGGTGGACGGCCGGTCCGTGTACCAGGATTTTCTCGGAGGCACGTTCTGGCCGCTGGTGGACGTCGCCATCCAGGACATCGACCGCATCGAGGTCATTCGCGGGCCGGGGTCGGCGCTGTACGGAGCCAACGCCTTCGCCGGCGTGGTGAACATCATCACCAGGACGGGCGAGGACATCTCCGGCGCGCGCGCCTTCGCTCAAGCCGGCGATCACGGCACCTACCAGGGCGTCATCAGCACCGGCGGCAGGACGGGAAAGCTGAACTACCGGACGACGTTCGCGTACGACCGGGCCGACAAGTGGACGCGCGACTTCGCCGACGGCCGGGTGGATCTCTCGTCCCAGTTCCCCCAACCTGACCGAAGCCGCGAGATCGAGCGCGCCGACCTGGCCGCGACCTATGACCTCGGCAAGACGCAGGTGACGGCGGGCGGCGGGTTCGACAACGTCGCCATGCAGGTGGTCCCGCTCGGCGCCCTGCGCACCTTCGGGAGCACCGGGCAGAGCGGATTCGTCCGGCTCGAAGTGGGCAGCGGCGAGACGCGCGTGAAGGCCTTCTGGAACGCCTTGCGCCTGACCACCGGACCCGAGTACTGGCCGGACGGCATCCTCTCCCTGAAGAGCAGCGTTCGCAGCGACGTGGTCGATCTCTCCACGCAAACCGGGTTCGAGTTCAATGCGTCCGGCACGCACCACCTGAACGTCGGCGCCGGCTATCGCTTCAAGAGCGTGCAGTGGGGATATCTCGCCCGCAGGCCCGACGGGGCCCCTTACCAGGAGCATCACTTCAACGTCTTCCTCCAGGAAGAGTGGGAGGTGACCCGCAAGCTCTCGCTCGTGTTCTCGTACCGCGTCGATCGGCATCCGCTGCTCGCCGCGCAGAGCGTCACCGCCGGCGGGCTGGTGCACTCTCCCCGCGGCACGGTCCTCTACGAGGTGAAGCCCGATCAGGTGCTGCGGTTGACCGTCGGGTCCGCGTTCCGCGCGCCGACGTTCTTCGAGAGCTACATCGACCTGTTCGTGCCCATCCCGGATCAGCCAGCCATGGGCGTCCGGTTCCAGGGAAGCCGGACGCTTCGTCCGGAGCAGATGCTCCAGGCGGAGATCGGATATCGCGGGCGCTTCGGAAGCTTCCAGCCCGACCTCGTGGTCTACGTGGAGCGGGTGCAGAACCTGATCACCGACGGCGCGCTCCGCCTGCCCGCGAATCCCTCCCAGTCCGTCGATCCGGTGACCGGGCAGTACGTGGCCGGCTACACCGGATTCGAGAACGAGCCCGGCAGCTTCTTCGGGGTGGGGGCGGAAGCGGGCGGCAAGTGGTCGCCGGCGGACGGAGTCGACCTGGGCGCGAACTACTCCTACGAGAGGATGTTCGCCTGCAGCGCGACCGCGAGCGGCGGCTGCACCGCGAACACCACGGCGGCGAACCAGGTCTCGGCGACGCTGGCGAACACCGCCCGGCACAAGTTGAACCTGACGGCGACCTGGCGGACGAAGACGAACTTCGACCTCGGCCTGGGCGTCTACTACGTCTCCGGCACGACCTGGTTCGAGAAGTCGTTCGACGTGAGCAGCGCCGGCGGCGTGACCTTCACCCCGTACGCGGTGTCCGCGCACACGATGGTCAACGGCCGTGTCGGCTACCGCTTCATCAAGGACAAGCTCGAGGCCGGCGTCGCCTTCTACAACCTGCTCGGCGACGAGCAGCGGGAACACCCGTTCGGAAACCAGATCGGCCGCCGCGTGCTCCTCACCGCGTCGGGTGCATTCTGACGATCTGGCGCGGCCTTGCGGCGTCCACGATCGGCGTCCTCGCTTGCGGGAAGCCGGGTCTCGCGCCCGGCCTCGATCAGTACACCTGCGACGGCGGACTTTGCGCCGCGCCTGGCGTCATCCGCGGCGAGGTCGTCTATGGCGGCAGCGCCCGCGGCGATGCGATCCTGCTGCTCTTCGATACCGAGGCGCTGCCGCCGCCCGAAGGCAACGGCAGCGGGGCGGCGGCGGTGGCTCGCGTGCCGCAATCCACGCTGTTCGGGAGGACACCGGACGCAGGGGCGTTCTCGGCCTCGTTCACGTTCACGCAGGTGCCCTCGGGTCGCAACTATCAGATCCGGGCCTTCATCGATGCCACGGGCGAGTTCGACCCGCTGTTCGACTACGCGCAGCAGCCGCGAGCGGGAGACCCGGTCGGTGGGTATGGCGAGAGCGATCCTGGCGGCGAGCTGCGATTGCTCCCCATCCAGGTTGGTCCCGGGCAGGCGGTCAACGGGATCACCGTCACCTTCACCCAGGTGCTGTCCTACGACCCGCCGTCGTTCGAGCTGATCGGCGGATCGCAGGCGCTGGACCAGGACATGGATCAGCCGGTCCGCCTGAAGATCCGCATCGCGCATCTGCCGGCGCGAGGCGCGAGCTTCGCCAACGCGCACTTCGCGCTCGATCTGGACCGCGACGCCGAAGGAAACCCGCGCAGCAGGTTCAAGGATGGACTCTACGACGTCTTCCCGCGCGTGTTCCTGCGGCAGCTCACCTCCTTCGACGGCGCGGGGGGCTCGATCGCTCTCGCGTCCGGGGCGATCATCCCCTGCCAGGCGGTCTCGCTGTCCGTGCTCCCCGCCTTGCTGAACCTCGCTCCCGGGGCGCCGCCGGTTGCGCAGGATCTGCTCGAGGTGATGGTTGAGCCCTTCGCTCTCGGCGCCGACCTGCGGCCGCTGGCCCGGATCCCGGCCGGCGAGTACCAACTGGTGGTCATCCAGCGCAGCGGACAGTTCTGGACGCTGCCCAGCCAGCTCGGAGATCCGGCCAACGCCGGCACGCCATATTTCGCCGCATCACAGGCCCAGGCCGTGACCATCGCTCCGCTCGGGACGCGTCCGGCAAACAGCCTCAGCGGCACCGTCGTCTGGACCGGCGGCACTTCGACGGCGAGCGGCAACATCGTGGTGCAGGCCTACCGCGACGATCCGTACGACCCGCCGCCACCGCTGGGCACCGCGCAGCCGGTCCGCGTCCAGATCGTTCCGGCGAGCGCGGCAGTCCCGGATGCGCGCGGCTTCCGGGCAGCGTACCGCATCGGCGGCCTGCCGCCCGGAAGCTACATCGTGCAGGCGCTCGACGACGTCGACGGCAATTTCTCTCCGTTCAATCTGCTGAGAACGCCCACCGACGGCGACCTGGTGGGCGCGGTGCTCGAGCCCGGCAGCGGCATGCCCGCATCCGTCATGGTGAACGGAGACGTCGCCGGCAAGGACGTGACGCTGGCGCAGCGGCTGTCGTCGGACCCTCCCGCGTTCGAGATCGATCCCTCGACGCCGGCGCGGATGCCTGCCGATCAGGTGACGCCGGTGCGCTTCAGCCTGCGCGCGAAGTCGCTGTCGTTTCCGGCAGGAAAGGCCCCCGCACCTCAATTCGCCGTGCAGCTGGTGCGCGATTCAGCCGGAGCGGCCGTGGACGCAGACCACGACGGCCTCCCTGACGTGTGGCCGCGCGTCTTCCTGGTGCGGCTCGATCCGTCCGACCCGTCCGGACTGACTCAATACCTGTCGCCCGACCTGCGCACGACGCGGACCCAGGTGATTGCGGCCGCCGTCGACCCGACACCTTTCCTGCCCGCGCTTGAGCCGCAGCCCGGCGGCAATTCCCCGCCGGTGCTGACCCGCCGCCTGGACATCATCGTCCAGCCCGCAATGTTCGACGCCTCGACGCCCGGCGCCCCTCCGCAGCGGCTCCCCTCGCTCCAGCCCGGCGCGTACCGGATCGTGCTGCTCTCCCAGACGGGTCAGGTCTGGCAGATCCCGAACGAAGCGGGCTCCGCGGCGCTCGATCCGACCGTGGTCTGTGCGACCGCCCCATGCGCCCCGGGCACCGTCCAGACGCAGTCGCAGAGTGGCGCGTTCCAGGTCCTTGCGCCTGCGCATGCCGCGTACACGGGCGGGATCGCCGGATCCCTGACCGTGGCCGGCGCTCCGGCCATCGCTGCGGCGTACGTCTTCGCGTATGCGATGGACGAGCAGCCGCCCTTCGGGCTTCCGGTGTCGGCGGACTTCCATCTCGGGACCGAATTCCAGGGCGGTGCGGTCGGGTACGCGCTGCCGAACTTGCCGAGCGGCGATTACCTCGTCTCCGCCGTGGTCGACACGCGCGGCGATTTCGCGGCGACTCCGGCGGTCTTCGCGATGGCACCCGGGGCGGGGAGTCTCGTCGCGGCGCCGTCGATCGCGAGCGTGGGGACGACGTTCACCGCTCTGGACCTGACCGCCGCAACGGCGATGCCTCCGCGACCCGCCTTCCAACTCGGCGGGACGGCGAGCGGCGCGGACCTGGACCTTCCGTTCAACGGCGGTGCACTGGCCTCGATGCAGATCGAGCTCATGGCCATCCTCGATGCGGAGGTGGCGGCCCTTCGCCCGGATACGTCCGCTGCTCTCGCCCTCGCCTGCAGCGGCAGCGGAAAACCGGACGTGGGATCGGTCTCCATCGAGTTGATCAAGGTGGGCGACGCGGCGGGGCTCGCTCCCGAGCTGGATTCGTCCGGAAAAGCGACCGCCCTGTCCGGGTCGCTCGACTCGACGCAGTTCTCGTCCACGAGCTGCACGCCGGGCGGCCACTATGCCGCGACGGGATCGCTGTCCGTATTCGTACAGAAAGCGTCATCGGCGAAGGTG
>MNFJ01000177.1 GCA_001918155.1 Deltaproteobacteria bacterium 13_1_40CM_4_68_19 | reverse complement strand
GATCGTGCGCGGCACCACCAGCCGGAAGATCGTGAAGATGATCCGGGATGCCGGCGCGCGCGAAGTGCACCTGCGCATCAGCGCGCCGCCCACTCGCTGGCCCTGCTACTACGGGATCGACACCCCGGTGCGCAGCGAGCTGATCGCGGCCTCGCATACCGAGAAGGAGATCGCGAAGTACGTCACCGCGGACTCCATCGGATATCTCTCGCGCGACGGGATGCACGAGGCGGCCAAGGCGGAGCCCCGCAACTTCTGCGACGCGTGTTTCACCGGAGAGTACCTGGTCCAGCTCACGCCACCCGACCCGGGTGCGCGCCCGGTCGGCGAGCACGGCCCGCGGGAAGGGAAGCCTACGGGCGCGGCGGAGAACCTGACCGTCTTGCGCGCCTAGAGAGCCGCACGAAGTGCGGCTTTGCGGCAATGTCTTTGGATGGTTGTGCGATGCCCTCCGGCGGTTTTCGCGAAGCTTTGCGGGAAAGAGGCTAGAGTCGGACTGGAGGCCGCGGTGCCGTCGATTCTCGACCTGCTCGTCAAGATCGAGCTCCTCGAAGAGCGGCATCGCGACGCGGTGTTGAGCCGCAGCCGTTCACAGGCGGGCGGACACATCGTGCAGCAGGTCGCGGAGATGGGCTACGCCACCGAGGGCACCATGGCGCGCGCCATCTCCGTCGAGTTGGGGCTCCCCCGGATCGACCTGGCGATGACGCCTCCGGAGCCAGCCGCGCTGGCGCTGCTCGACGCGCGCACCTGTACCGACGGGTTCCTGCTTCCCGTCGCGTTGCGTGAGGGCGGCGAGCTGCTCTGGCTGGCGATGGCGGATCCCACCGACCCGGAAGCGCTGGAACTCGTCCGGCGCAAGACGCAGAAGCGCGTGCGTCCGGCGGTGGCCGGCCCCTCCGAGATCCTGCGCGCCGTCCGGGCGCACTACGCCGCCGGGACGGCGAGCACCCAGGCGGAGGACGTGCAGAGCGAGAAGCTCGCTGCCATCGAGATCGGGAGCGAGGAAGACGGTACGCCCTTCGAGGTGGTGAACGTGGCGGACGACATCGAGAGCAGCGCCCTGTCCCGCATCGCCAAGCAACTCGGCGTCGAGGTGCCTCCCACCATCCCCTCGCGGGGCCACATGGACCTGCGGGCCGCGAACGCTCCTCCGCCGAAGAGCGACAGGGTTGCTCCACCGTTCACGCTGGAAGAGCTGCTCACGCCACTGACGCGCCTCGGGCCCATCGCCCGCGACGACCTGCGCGACGCGGATATGTCGACGCTGGATGCGCTGCGCGCCTCGATGGAAAAGGGCGCGCTGGTGCTGCGCACCCTCGCGGAGCTGTGCGTGGACAAGGGCCTCATCACCCGCGAGGAGTTCAAGAAGCGCAAGCCCCCGACGGACCCGATCAAGACTTCATGACGTCGCGGTGGGTGACCTTCACGTTCGCGCGGTGCTTCTCGGTGAGCCTGCGTCCCAGCTCCTCCGCGAGCACCACGCTGCGGTGGCGGCCGCCGGTGCAGCCGATGCTCACGGTCAGGTAGCTCTTCCCCTCCGCCCGGTACTGGGGAATCAGGAACTGGAGCAGCGACTCCAGGCGGGCGAGGAACTCCTGCGTCTGCATCCGCTCCAGCACCCAGTGCGAGACCCTCGGATCCGTTCCCGGATACGGCTTGAGCCCCTCGACGAAGTACGGGTTCGGGAGGAAGCGCACGTCGAACACCAGGTCGCTCGCCTCCGGGATCCCGTTGCGGAACCCGAAGCTGAGCAGGGTCACGTTCAGCTTGTCGTCCTCCCCCGGAGCGCCGAACTTCGCCGTGATCGCGTCGCGCAGCTCGTGCACGTTCATCCGCGAGGTGTCGACGATCTGATCCGCCAGCGCGCGCAGCTGGGCGAGCATGCGCCGCTCCTCCGCGATGCCCTCCTCGACGCTGCCGTCGGGGCTGAGCGGATGCCGCCGCCGCGTCTCCGAGAAGCGCCGGATGAGCACGTCGTCCGCGCAGTCGAAGAAGACCACCTCGAGTTGGTGGCCTTCGCGCCTCACTTCCTCGATCGCGCCGGGCGTCGAGTCCAGGAAGCGCCCCTCGCGCGCGTCGACCACGATGGCGAGGCGCTGCACCTCGTCGCTGGTGCCATGGCTCACCAGCTCGAGCAGCTTGGGCAGGAGCATGATCGGGAGGTTGTCGATGCAGAAGAATCCGAGGTCCTCGAGGGCCTTGGTCGCCGTGGACTTCCCCGCCCCGGAAAGACCGGTCACCAGCACGATGCGGTGCGTGTCCGCGCCGCGCCTGGGTGGATTGTTCTCCGCGACCTCGGCCACTACTCGACCTCGTCGCCGATCCCGCGCGTCAGCGTGGCCTGCGCGATCTCGCGCGAGAGCTTCTCCTGGAACTCCTTCGCCGAGTGGTGTCCCTGCAGCTTGAGCAGGTGGTTGCGGGCGGCGACCTCGACGATGGTGGTGAGGTTTCGTCCCGGACGCACCGGGATCACCAGCAGCGGGACCTCGATGTCGAGGATGGTGTACTTCTGCTCCTCGACGCCGAGGCGGTCGTACTCGACCTTGTCGTCCCACTCGACCAGTTCCACCACCATCTCGACCTTCTTCCGCTCGCGCACGGCAGAGACGCCGAACAGGTCCTTGATGTTGATGATGCCGATCCCGCGGATCTCCATGTGGTGCTTGATGATCTCCGATCCGCTGCCGTAGACGGAGCCGCCCTGCTTCTTCTTCAGATCGACGATGTCGTCGGCGACCAGCCGGTGGCCGCGCGTCACCAGATCGAGCGCCAGCTCGCTCTTGCCGATCCCGCTCTTTCCCAGGATGAGGACCCCGACGCCGATCACGTCGATGAGAACGCCGTGCACCGAGGTGCTGGCGGTGAGCGCCTCCTGCAGGAACCGCTCGATGTTGTCGATGAAGGCGGAGGAGAGGTGGCTCGTGCGCAGCAGAGGGACGCGCGCGTCGTTCGCCTCGCGCTTCACCCAGTCTTCCACGGGCAGGTTCTTGGTGACCACCAGGCACGCGATGGGCAGGCGGAAGAGGTCGCGCACGCGCTTGAGCGCCTCGTCGTGGCGCAGGGTCGCGAGATAGCTGATCTCGGTGTTGCCGAAGACCTGGAGGCGGTCCTTGTGGATATGCTCGGTGAAGCCGCTCAGCGCCAGCCCTGGCTTCTGGATGCGCGAGCTGACCACGCGCCGGTCGAGACCATTCTCGCCCGCGAGGAGCTCGAGGCGGAGATCGAAGTCCCGGTCCTTGAGGAGCTGTTCGATCTTGATCGAGTCCATCGAGGAGGGGAGCGTAACAGAGGGAGCGTCTGTGCTCTAGTCGCGGCCGCCGAAGGCGGCTTAGCGACTATTGTTCTTGGACTGTACACGCTGAGATGCGATCTAATATTTAGCGTCCTCTTCCGCGATCAGCCGGAAGATCGCCGCCGCATCCTCGGCGTTCATGATCGCCTGCCGGAACTGCGGCTGCTTGAACAGGCGCGAGATCCGGGCCAGGGCTTTCAGATGCAGGCCCGCGGAGTTGTCCGGCGCGAAGAGCAGGAAGAAGAGGTACGTCGGTTTCCCGTCGATGGCCGCGAAGTCCACTCCGGCCCGTTTTCGTGCAAACGCGGCGAGCAGACCGGGAAGGCCGGGGAGCTTGCCGTGCGGAATGGCGACCCCTTCGCCGATGCCGGTGGACCCGAGCTTCTCCCGCTCGAGCAGCGTGTCCTGGAGTCTCTGCGCGGAGAGCGTCGGGTACGCCCGGGCGAGGCCGGCGACCAGCTCGCCGAGCACGTCCGCCTTGTTGGTCGCAGCGAGGTCGGGAAAGACGAGATCCTCGCGCAGGAACTCCGCGATGCGCATCGCGGCGAGCTTACTTCACTTCGAGGCGGCTTGCCGAGCGAGAACGCTTTCGCCACCGGGCGCAATCAGGCCGTAGTTGCCGTCCTTGCGGCGGTAGATCACGTTCACGTCCGAGCTGTCGGGCCTGGTGAACACCAGGAAGTCGTTGTTGAGCAAGTCCATCTGCATCAAGGCTTCCTCGACGCTCATCGGCTTGGCCAGGAACTCGTCGCGGCGGATGACCTCGGGGGCCAGGCCGTACGCCTCCTCCCTGGTGGAAAAGACTTCATACCGGACGCGCACCGGGCCTGGCTGGTGGATGTGGGCAGGCCGGTGGCTCTTCAGCCGCTCCTTGTGCTTCTTCAGCTGTCTTTCGATCTTGTCGATCGCCATGTCGATCGACGCGTACATGTCCTCCGACTTCTCCTTCCCGCGCACATGGAAATGGCCGGCGTGCAGGTTCACGTCTGCCTGGTGGAGATAACGTTCCAAGGAAAGCGTGACGTGGGCCTCGGTCACCTTGTCCAGGTACTTGTCGACCACCTTGGCGAGCTTGTCCTGCACGTGGTTCCGCAGAGCATCGGTGGCGAACATGTTCCTGAAGGTGATGTTGACCTGCATGGAGTGACCTCCAAGCTGTACTGTCTCAAGCAATGACCGCGCCAGCCCGCCTGTGGCGGGCGCGTGGTCAGAAGAACCTCTTGCGCTTGCTGGATGGCAGGATTCCGAGCACCTCCCTGTATTTCGCGACCGTGCGTCGCGCGATGTCGACGTTCTGCGAGCGGAGGATCTCGACGATCCTCTGATCGCTGTACGGCTTGTCGCCCGGCTCGCCGGAGACGATCTGGCGGATCTGGTTCTTGACCGCCTCGCTGGCGATGTCGTCGCCGCCGTTGGCGCGCGCGATCGACGAGTTGAAGAAGAACTTCAGCTCGTAGATGCCCTGCGGCGTGTGCACGTACTTGTTGGTGGTCACCCGGGAGACGGTGCTCTCGTGCATCCCGATGTCCTCGGCCACGTCGCGCAGGATGAGCGGCTTGAGGTACGCGATGCCCTTGTCGAGGAACTCTCGCTGGAACTTGATGATCGAATCGGTGACCTTGACGATGGTGCGCTGCCGCTGGTGGATGGAGCGGATCAGCCACACCGCCGAGCGGAGCTTCTCCTGGATGTACTCCTTGCTCTGCGGGCTGGCGCCGTTCTTGAGCGCGTTGCGGTAGTGCTGCGAGATGCGCAGCTTGGAGAGCCCGTCGTCGTTGAGGACCGTGACGTACTGATCGCCGATCTTGTGGATGTAGACGTCCGGGGTGATGTACTGCGCCTCCTCGCCGGAATAGTTGCGGCCCGGTTTTGGATCGAGGCGGGAGAGCAGCTTCACCGCCGCCACCACTTCCTCCAGCGAGACCTGCAGGTCGCGGGCGATGGCCTGGTACTTCTTCGACTCGACGTTCTTCAGATGCTTGCGGATGATCGCCGGGAGCAGCTCGGCGTCCGGATCGTCCCTGCCCTCGCCCTCGCTGTTGTAGTGGCGGGCCTGGACCAGCAGGCACTCGCGCAGGTCGCGCGCCGCGCAGCCGATCGGATCGAAGCGCTGGATCTTCTTCAGCACCTTCTCCGCCATCGCCGCCGAGACGCCGGCTTCCAGCGCCAGCAGGATGAGCGGATCGCACTCGCTCTTCGGCTTGCGCGGTTCCTGCTCGCGGCGCAGCGCCTCCAGCGCTTCCGGCGCCACCGCGGGGACCTCCACGGCCATGTTCGGATCGACGGCCGCAGCCTCGGGCTCGAACACGGGCACGGGGGGCTGCACATCCGGGTCCACCACCAGATATCCGTCGCGGTTCAGGTTGCCGATGATCAGCGCGCCGACCCGCTCCTCTTCGGGAGACAGGCCGGCCATGCGCAGCTGCTCCATCAGCCGTTCTGCGAGACCCTGAGCGCGCGTGAGCGTGCTCTCGATCGACGGCAGATCCTCGGACGTGTAGCCGCCACCCGAGGGCGCGGTGTGCTGGGTCTGGTAGTTGTCGAGATACTGCTCCCAGTCGATGTCGTCGCGCTTGACGTCGCCTTCCGCGCGCGCCTTGAGGTCCGGCTGCGCCACCTCCGGAGCAGGCGTTGCCAGCTCGCTCGCCTCGATGCTCTGGTTCAGGGTCGAGACCAGCTCGGGCGGCGCCTCGTTGAGCTCGGCCTCGGCCCCCTCCTGCGGCTCCTCGAGGAGCGGGTTCTGCTCCATCTCGGATCGGATCAGATCGACCAGCTCGAGCCGCGAGAGCTGGAGGAGCTTGATCGCCTGCTGCAGCTGGGGGGTCATCACCAGCTGCTGCGACAATCTCAGACTCTGCTTCAGCTCCAACGCCATCCCATCACCCCCCGTTACTCTAGCTTGAACCGGTCGCCCAGGTACACGGCGCGCGCACGCTGCGAGGCGGCGATCTCCGACGGCGTGCCGGACTCGAGCAGCCTGCCTTCCACCAGGAGCACCGCCCGATCGCAGATCCCCAAGGTCTCGCGGACGGCGTGGTCGGTGATGAGGATGCCGAGCCCCTTCGCGCGCAGGTTGTGGATCAGCCGCTGCAGGTCGTGCACCGCGATCGGATCGATGCCTGCGAAGGGCTCGTCGAAGAGGATGAACTGCGGATCGGCCAGGAGCGAGCGCGCGATCTCCGCGCGGCGCCGCTCGCCGCCCGAGAGCGTCTCGCCGCGCGCATTGCCGACGCGCAGCAGATCGAACTCCGTCAGCAGCTCGTCGACCCTCTGCTCCTGATGCTCGCGGGACATCGCCGACCCCTCGAGCACCAGGAGGAAGTTCTGCCGCACGGTGAGCTTGCGGAAGATCGAAGCCTCCTGCGGGAGGTAGCCGATCCCCATCCGCGCGCGTTCGTGCAGGGGAAGCCCGGAGAGATCGCGATCGCCGAGGCGCACCTCGCCCGCGTCCGGGGCCAGCAGCCCCACCACGCAATGGAAGCTGGTGGTCTTGCCCGCTCCATTCGGACCGAGAAGGCCGACCACCTCGCCCGTCGCGACCGAGAACGACACCTCTTCGACGACCCGGCGGCCGCGGAAGCTCTTGCACAGCCCCTTGGCGTGCAGCGCGGTCACGGCGCCCCTCGTTCGCCCTTGTGCGCCTCTGGGCGCAACCGGCCGCGGGCGCGCTCGACGTGCACCTCCTTGGAGTCGAGCGCGAGGTCGATGCGGTCGCCGGTGAGAACGTCGCCCTGATCGTAGAGCTTCGGATCGCCGACCAGGACGAGGGTGCGCGCCTTGGCGTCGTAATCGGCATTCTGGCCGGTCGCGCGGCGCTCGCCCTGGCGGACGTCAACCCCTCCGCGCAGCTCCAGCTTCGTCAGCTGCCCCTCGCCGTCGTAGCGCGCTTCCATCCTCGGGCTGCGCACCACCGCATCTCCGCGCCGGACGATCACGTCGTCGGTGAAGCGCGCAAGGCGCCGGGCCTGGAGCAGCAAAAGGTGATCTGCTTCCACCTTCACCGGCACGGGCTGGCCCTCCTCGGCGAGCGATCGCCGCAGGACCACCTTCGGGCGGACGACGTCCACGTCCTCGCTGTCGAGGCGCAGGAGGATGCGCTCGCCGGACAGCGTCTCCGATCCATCGCGAACGATGGGCGGCGTCTGGGCAGTGCCCGTCAGGACCAGGGTCTGCCCCTTGACGTCGACCACGCCGTGCTCGCCGTCCGCGGTGCGCGACCCACGCTGCACGTGGACGTTGCCGATCACCGTGAACCGCTCCACCGATTGGCCGCCCACGATGGCATCCGACGCTTCCTTCCGGCCTCGAGGTCTGCGGGGAGGAGCGCGCTGCTCCTTGGCGTACTCGGCGACGGCATGCTCGCCAGTGACGTTCAGGTCATCCCTCGACAGGTGCACGTCGCCATCGAGGACGACCCGGCGGTCCTGAGGCTCGATCCGCATGTCGCGCGCCTTGAAATCGAGCGGGCCCGAAGGCAGCGCCGCCGCGGCCAGGAGCAAGACCGCGCCCGTCATGGCCGCGACTCCATCTGCAGCTGGCCTTTGACGCCGTCCGTGAGCTGGATGACGCTTCCGTCCGTCCGCGCGAGCAGGCCGCTGCCTTCGACGCGGTATCCGGGCCCCGCCGCGGCCACGCGCGTGTCGCTGCGGAGAAAATCGCCGTCGTAGTAGATGCGTTCGGTGCGCGCCACATCCCCGCGCTCGGCGTCGACGCGAACCGCGCCGGACGCGACGCCCTTGCGATTGGCGATCTCACCATCGACGCGATCGGCGACGAAGCGCACCGAGCCCAAGGCAGCGAGGCGGCTGCCAGGCTCTGGTTGGATCACGCCGCCACCGCGCGACGCCTGGAGGCGCGCGCCGGCACGCTGGTAGTCCAGCCGGTCGGCGGTTCCGCGCGCTACGATCCGCCCCTCGGATAGCCGGGCGAGCGCCACCCCTTGCAAGGACAGGTCAGGAGCGTCCGCAGGTGTGGAAATGGGGGATATCTGCGGGCTTACGGCGTTCCCGCAGGCTGTGGCCAGAGCGAGCGCCATGACTCCGGAGATAGCGCTGGCGTTCTGGCTTCCCATTTGCAAGGAAAGGCTATCACCGCGCCCGTCTGGTGTCGAGGCGTTCAAGCGGGTTTTTCTGTTCGGTCCCGAACTACTTTTCCTCTGAAATATCAACCGCCTGTGTGCGCCAGCGCGAGTGCATCCAGACCCACTCGTCGGGGCGTTTCCGGACCTCTTCCTCGATGGCCTTCGTCGCTGCCGCGGTGAGCAAAAACGAGTCGCGATCGCGATCGCCCGTGCGCTGAACCTCGATCCGGCGGACGACCATCCGATGCACGCCGCTTGCCACCCGATGGGCGCAGGCGAACAGCAGCGGGGCTCCGAGATGCGCCGCGAGGTCTCCGGCGGCCCGCGGAGTGAATGCAGGTCGCCCGAAGAAGGGAACGAAGTGCCCGGCGACGCGTGTGTCCTGGTCGATCAGGATCCCGAAGATGCCTCCCTCGTCGCGCAGGAAGCGCAGGATCTCGCGCGCCGACAGCGGAGCGCCGCGCCAGAAGACACGCACGCCGCCCTGCTCCCGGCTCCGCTCGAGGAGCGCGGTGATGCGTGGGTCGTGCGCCTCCTTCGCAACGGTGCCGCAAGGGATCCCGAGGGCGGCCACGCGGCGGGCGAAGAGCTCCCAGGCTCCGATGTGCGCGGTCGCAACCACGACGCCCTTTCCCTCGGCGTGCGCTTCGCGCAGGAGGGCCTCGCCGGCGGGGCCCAAGTCCACCGTCGTGCGGATGTCCAGCCGCTGCGCCCGCGCCGTCTGCACTGCCGACCGTCCGAGGTTCGCGAAGCTGGCGCGGCCGATGCGGTCGCGCTCCGCTTCGTCCTCTTCCGGAAAGGCGATGCGCAGGTGCTCCCGCGCGAGCCGCCGCTGGCGAGGGACGAGATACCAGGCGAGCCATCCGAGCGCGGCGCCGAGCCCCAGCGGCACCACCCGCAGCAGGGGCCACCCGAAGAGAAGCGCGCGGACGCGGATCTCACGGCGCAACCGCTTGCCGAGCGGCGCGGTCATCCCTGTGGGACCGGCTTCGGCTCTTCCTCGGGCGGGGGCCAGCCGACTTTCGCGGCCAGGAGCAGCTCGCAAAGCTCGCGGACGGCGCCGTGGCCTGCAGGCCGCCGCGAAACCCAGCGCACTTCGGAGACCACCTCCGGGGCAGCATCCCGGGGGGCACAGGAGAGGGCCACCTTCCGCAGGGCGGGAAGATCGTTGACATCGTCGCCCATGTACGCGGTTTGCTGGAGCGGCACGCCGAGATCCGCCGCGATCTGCTCGATCGCCTTTCCCTTCGCCCTGCTCGATCCCACCACGCGGTCGATCGAAAGTTCGCGGCAGCGCTGCTCGATCAGGTCGGCGCGGCGCCCGGTGAGCGCCGCGAGCTTCACGCCGCCGTAAAGGTTGAGCAGGCGCAGGCCATGCCCGTCGCGCACGTCGAATGCCTTGAAGGCCTCGCCTTCCTTTCCGTAATAGAGCCGCCCGTCGGTCAGGGTCCCGTCCACGTCGAGGACGACGAGCCGGATGCTCCGCAGCAGCGCGCGCGGCGGGTGGCGGGCCATTCAGGTGCCCAGGGCACGGCGGATCCGGAGGACGTCGCCGAGCAGCGCGTCCCACATCGGGAACGTGAGCGAGTTCGGCCCGTCGCTGAGCGCCCGATCCGGGTCCTCGTGCACTTCGCAGAACAGCGCGTCGATCCCGACCGCGGCCGCCGCCCTGGCCAGCACCGGTGCGAGCGCGCGATCGCCGCCCGTCGCGGTGCCCTGCGAGCCGGGCTGTTGCACGGAGTGGGTCGCGTCGAAGCAGACCGGTGCGAACCGCCGCATGGTGACGAGCCCGCGCATGTCCACTACCAGGGTGTGATAGCCGAAAGAGGCCCCCCGCTCGGTGAGCAACATCTCGCGGCATCCCCCCTCGCGCAGCTTGTCCGCCGCGTTCTTCATGTCTTCCGGGGCGAGGAACTGTCCCTTCTTGACGTTGACGGCGCGTCCGGTCGCCGCCGCGGCCAGCAGCAGATCCGTCTGTCGGCAGAGGAAAGCCGGGATCTGCAGGACGTCCACCACTTCGGCGACCGGCGCGCACTGGGACGGCTCGTGCACGTCGGTGAGCACGGGCAGGCCGACCTCCGCCTTGACCCGGGCGAGAATTCGCAGGCCTTCCTTCAGCCCCGGACCGCGGAACGATTTCACGCTGGTCCGATTCGCCTTGTCGAAGCTGCTCTTGAAGACGGCCGGGATCCCGTGCTTCTGCGCGACGTCCGCCACCTTCTGCGCGTGCCGGAGCGTGAACTCCTCGCCCTCGATCACGCAGGGCCCGGCGATCGCGACCAGCTGGCCGCCGCCGAATTTCACGCCTTGGCCACCGGCGCGCCGGGCGCGAGCACGATCTCCGGCGCGGTCGCGGTCTGCGCGGACGGCGGCACGGAGGTGCCCTTGCGTGCGCGCTGCTCGAGCCCGGCCTTGACGAATCCGGCGAAGAGCGGGTGGGCCTGGAACGGCTTGCTCTGGAACTCCGGGTGGTACTGGCAGCCGATGAAGTAGGGGTGGCCCTGCAGCTCGATCACTTCGACGAGCCCGAGCTGCTCGTTGACCCCGCTCGCGGTCAGGCCCTTCTCCTCGAGCTGCGCGCGGTAGGCGTTGTTGATCTCGTACCGGTGCCGGTGCCGCTCGCTGATCTCCTGCCGGCCGTAGACCTTCGAGGCGAGCGAGCCCGGCTTGAGCGTGCAGGGATAGGCGCCGAGCCGCATCGTCCCGCCTTTCGCGGTCACCTGCTTCTGCTCTTCCATCAGCGAGACCACCGGGTGCGGCGTCCCCTCGTCGAACTCGTGGCTGTTGGCCTTCTCCAGGCCGCAGACGTTGCGGGCGAACTCGATGGCGGCCATCTGCAGGCCCAGGCAGATTCCGAAGAAGGGCACCCTGCGCTCTCGCGCGTACTTCACCGCCGCGATCTTACCCTCGGTGCCCCGGATGCCGAACCCCCCGGGCACCAGGATGGCGTCGGCGTGCTGCAGCATGGTTTCAGCGCCGAGCTGCTCGATCTGGGTCGAGTCGATGAAGTCGAGCGAGACGCGGCAGTCGTTGGCGATCCCGCCGTGCACCAGCGCCTCGTTGAGCGACTTGTACGACTCGGTGAGCTCGACATACTTGCCGACCACCGCGATGCGCACCTCGCGGTGCGGCTCCTTGATCGCCCTGACGATGCGCTCCCACTTGTCCAGCCTCGGCGCCCGGCTCCAGATGTTCAAGAGCTCCGCCACCCGGTCGTCGAGTCCTTCCTCGTGCAGCGCGAGCGGCAGCTCGTAGATGGTCTGGACGTCGGCGGCGGTGAACACCGAACCCGGTTCCACCGAGCAGAAGAGGGCGATCTTGTCCTTGATCTCCTTGGAGAGAGGGCGGTCGGTGCGGCAGAGGAGGATGTCCGGCTGGATGCCGATCTCGCGCAGCTTCATCACCGAGTGCTGCGTCGGCTTGGTCTTCACCTCGTGAGCGGTGGAGATATAGGGCACGAGCGTCAGGTGGATGTAGATGGCGTTCTCGCTGCCGACGTCGTACTTCATCTGCCGGATCGCCTCGAGGAACGGCAGCGATTCGATGTCGCCCACCGTGCCGCCCACCTCGACGATCACGATGTCGTTCTCCTCGGCGGCGCTGAAGATGAAGCGCTTGATCTCGTCGGTGATGTGGGGAATCACCTGGACGGTCTTGCCCAGATACTCGCCCTGGCGCTCCTTGTTGATCACGTTCAGGTAGATGCGCCCCGTGGTGGCGTTGTTGTTGCGCGACATCTTCGTCGTGCTGAAGCGCTCATAGTGCCCCAGATCGAGATCGGTCTCGCCGCCGTCGTCGGTGACGTACACCTCGCCGTGCTGGAAAGGGCTCATCGTCCCGGGATCGACGTTGATGTAGGGGTCGAGCTTGAGGTGGGTGATCTTCAGGCCGCGGTTCTCGAGCAGAGCGCCGAGCGATGCGGAGGACAGCCCCTTCCCCAGCGATGACACCACGCCGCCAGTGACGAAGATGAACTTGGTCCGCTTGCCCCGAGCGGGGTCGCTGCGGCGCTCCGTGCGAAAAGCGCTCATCCGTTCCTCCTTTGCTCCTCTGCGAACAACCGGCGCACCCGATCCAGATCTTCCGCCGTGTCCACCGCGGCGGGACGATGGTCCACCACGCCGACCTCGATGGGGATGCCGTGCCAGAGGGCGCGCAGCTGTTCGAGCCCCTCGGCCCGCTCGAGCGGGGTTTCCGCAAGCCTCGCGAAGCGCTGCAGCGTCTGCGCGGAAAAGCCGTAGATCCCGATGTGCGCGAGCGGCGCCACTTCGCCCTCGCGGCGGGGATAGGGAATGAGCGACCGCGAGAAATACAGCGCGCATTGGCGCGCATCGACCACCACCTTCACGACCTCTGGCCGCGCCGCCTCCCCGGGCTCCAGCGGGCGGGCGAGCGTCGCCATCTCCGCACCCGAGCGCAAGAGCTCCGCCACCTGGGTGATGGCGCGCGGGTCGATCAGAGGCTCGTCCCCTTGCACGTTGAGGTACCCGTCGGCCGGCAGGTCGCGCGCCGCCTGCGCGATGCGCTCGGTGCCGTTGCGGCAGGCCGGGTCCGTCATCAGAGCGCGAAACCCCGCCGCTTCCACGGCGCTCGCGATGCGCCGGTCGTCGGTCGCCACCGCCACTTCGTCGATCCCGGCGGCGCGGCGGGCGCGCTCCGCGACGCGGACGACCATCGGAGCGCCGCAGATGTCGGCGAGGGGTTTACCGGGCAGTCTCTGGGCGGCGTAGCGCGCGGGAATCAGGGCTGCGAGGCGCACGTCGTGTTGTAAATCGACCGGGGCGGCCGGTGCAACCGGAACGTGCTATCCACCCTTGGGGCATGGGCGTTCTCGACGACATCCGCCGCGCCGCGTTCGAGCTGCGGCAGACCGATCCGCAGGAAGCGATCCGCGTCCTGCGGCGGGCCGCCCAGCAAGGCGGCGAAGCAGAGGTGCTGGCGAGGGGGGCGCTCGGCGAGATCTATCTCGACGAGTTCGGCGATCTCGATGGCGCGGAGCACGAGTTTCGCAGGGTGCTGCAGCTCGCGCCGGGCCTGAGTGCCGCGGAAATCGGCCTTGCCCGCACGCGCCGCGAAGCGGGCGACTTGAAAGGGGCAGAGATCGCGTTCCTGCGCGCCCTCGAAGGGCTGGCGCGCGACATCCGCGGCTTTCGCGAAGGGGGAACGCTGCCCGCGGGTGCCGAGGAAGTGGTGCTGACGCTCCTGGAGACGGCGGTGGACCTGGCCGAGCTCCGCAAGGGCGCCGTACCCCTCGACGAGGAGATCCTCTCCTGGGCCGCCGCGAAGAAGCTCTTCGACGCGGAAGAAGACCAGGACGATTGGGTCCGCTTCCATACCCTCTGGACCCGCCTCCGCATCCTCACCGGCCGCCCCGAGGAAGCCGTCACCGCCCTGCG
Source organism: Deltaproteobacteria bacterium 13_1_40CM_4_68_19 (assembly GCA_001918155.1). Taxonomy (GTDB): domain Bacteria; phylum Myxococcota; class Myxococcia; order Myxococcales; family 40CM-4-68-19; genus 40CM-4-68-19. Next base: position 3,953 of record MNFJ01000177.1, on the reverse strand, counting down.
CGAAGCCGAACGCACCGGCGAGCTCCCTTCCCAGGAAGCCAAGGACCTCCTCCGCCTGGCCCTGAAAGAGCTCGGCACCCCGCCCGTCATCCAAATCGGCAAGAAGAGCTGAAAATCCCGGCGTGCCCGCCGTTTGATCTGGAGAGTCATCGGCCGTCATCCGCGCTGCTCGCGCGCCCAAAGCTCCAAGCAAAGCAGGGCCCACGCCTGCCGGGGATTCCCCCGCGGCGCCAGCGACTGCCCCAGCGCGCGGTCGATCCCGCGCGGGTCGAGCAGCGTCCGGATCCGCGCCGTGGGAGCCCGCACCAGATCGTTGAGCATCTGCCGCAGCGGCCCGCGCAGCCAGGCGCCGATCGGGACCTGCGGCGGACGCGGCGGACGGATGAGGACGTCGCGGGGCAGCAGATCGGCGACCGCCTCCCGCAGCAGCCTGCGCACGTGCAGCCGGCCGAGCTTGTCCCTCCAGGGCGGAGGAACCACGGCCAGCGCCAGGTCGACGTCGACGAAGGGCGTCCGGACGTCGCGGCCGTTCGCCGCCACGTCGAGCCGGAACAGCACGTCGTCGGGCAGCGACACTTCCAGATCGAACGCCAACGCCGCCTCGAGCCCTTCGAGATCCGCGACGCGCGATCCCGGAGCGGTGCGCGCGGAAGCCCCGAGCAGGCCCGCGCGCTCCTCGAAGTTGAAGATCTCGATCATCGCGCGGGCGCGTTCGGGGCCGGTGGTCCGCAGCGTGACCGCAGCCCGGTGGAGCGTTCCGCGGTGTCGGACCGGCGCCAGCTTCCGCAGGAGGTTCGCGGCGCTCGCGGCCGGGCGCAGCTCCGGGATCCGGGCGGCGCGCAGATAGCGCACGTGCCCCGCGAACAGCTCGTCGGCTCCATCCCCGGTCAGCACGGGGCCGTCGGTCTCCCGGAGCAGGCCCGCCATCGCCAGCAGCGCAGGGTCCGCGAACGGCTCGCCGGCGCGGGCGACCAGCGCCGGCAGGTCCTCCGCCGGCCGATGTACGACCCGCAGCTCGCGGTGCTCGGATCGGAAGCGCTCGGCGATCCGGCGGGCCAGCTCGAGGTCCTCCTCGTTTCCCGCTGCGTAGGTGCGGACCCGTCCGGACAGCCGCGTCATCAGAGCGACCAGCGCGCTCGAGTCCAATCCTCCGGAAAGCAGCGTGGCGGGCCAGTCTGCCAGCCGCCGGCGGACTGCCTCCTCCAGGCGCGCGCGCACCGCGATGCGGGAAGGTCTGCGGCCAGAGCCGGGAACCGGCGTTTCGAACCATCGCCGGAGCTCGGCGCCGGCTGCGCTCAGGCGGACCAGGTGTCCCGGTGGCACTTTGCGCACGCCGCTCCAGGTGGTCGCCGGCGCCGGGATGTAGCCGAGCTCGAGATAGTCGGAGAGAGCGCCCCGATCGATCGCGCCGCGCGGTGCCCCCTTGGGAACGCGGGTCCCATACCAGAGCCGGGTGCCGGAGAGGCAATAGTAGAGCGGCTTCCTCCCGAGCGCGTCCCGGGCGAGCACCACCGCCCGCGACTTTGCGTCCGCAGCAGCGAGCGCGAACCCGCCGCGCAGGCGCTGCAGGCTGTCCTGGCCCTGCTCTGCCCAGAGCCGCCGCACTTCCTCCGCCGCCGGTTCGCCGACGAGCTCCAGACAGTCCGGAAGATCGCGCGCCAGATCGAGGTGGCCGTTCACGCGCTCGGGCCTTCCGGATGGCGCGAGCGCGAAGGACGAGGCCGGTCCCGGGGCGTCCAGAGCCGCTCGTCGCCGGGGCGGCGCAGGCGGGCGGTCATCCCGTGACGAGGGAGGTAGGCGCCGCACCGCGGGCAGGTCGGCACCTTGAGATTGCGGACCATCCGACCGCAGGCGTCACAGAACCTCGTCAGGTAGAGGTACCCGACAGTGACGGTCACGACCGCGAGGAGCAGGGCGACCCGGAATCCGACGGACGTCCGCGACAACAGCCCGCGTTGCGCCGCCACGGCAACCATCGCCGCGGCCAGCGCCAGCAGCGTCAGGCGAAGCGCGATCCGCTTCACGCTGCCCCGGGCCCGCCCGCGAGCGAGAAACCAGAGCCAAGACGCCGCCGCCACGGCGGCAGGCACGAAGTAGACCTGCACGCGCCCCGTTTAGGCCCGCTCCGGCGTGAAGGCAAATCCTAATTCTACAGACCGCCCTCGAGCCGCATCCCATGACTTGTACAGTCTCAAAGCAATAGTCGCCAAGCCGCCTTCGGCGGCCGCGACTAGAAGAGCCGCGAGCGCAGCCGCCGCAGCCGCGACAAGCGCCGCTTGGTCTTCCGCCTCATCTGCGCTCCTCACCGGACTTCAGCAGGACGTCCGCCACCCTCTCCGCCGCGCGGCCGTCCCACAGCTCGGGAATCCGGCCGGGCCGGACGCGTCCCGCAAGCACCTCTCGCGCGGCCGAAACCGCCCGCGCCGGATCGGTGCCGACGAGCTGGTTGGTTCCCGTTTCCACCGTGACCGGACGCTCGGTGTTCTCGCGCAGCGTCAGGCAGGGCACGCCGAGCGCGGTGGTTTCCTCCTGGATGCCGCCGGAGTCGGTCATCACCAGGCGCGCGTCCGCGATCAGGGCGAGGAAGTCGACGTACCCGAGCGGCTCCACCAGTTTCAGACCACGGGGCTCGAATCCTGCCGGCAGCCGCGCGCGCGTGCGGGGATGGATGGGGAATACGACCGGGATCGAGACGGCAACCTCCGCGAGCGCCGAGAGCAGCCCCGAGAGCGCGGCCGGATCGTCGACGTTCGCCGGGCGGTGCAGGGTGGCGAGCGCATACCCCTGGCGCGAGAGTTCGAGGCGCTCCCGGATGCGGCTCTCCCGCGCGCGCGGGAGAGCCGCGTGCAAGGAATCGATCATCACGTTTCCGACGAAGTGCACTCGCTCCGGATCGATCCCTTCCTTGCGCAGGTTCTCGTCGCCGTCGCGCGAGGGCGTGAAGAGCAGGTCCGAGAGCCGGTCGGTGAGCACCCGGTTGATCTCCTCGGGCATGGTCCAGTCGCGCGAGCGCAGCCCCGCTTCGATGTGCGCGATCGGGATCCCCATCTTCGCCGCCACCAGAGCGACGGCGACGGTGCTGTTCACGTCGCCGGCCACCACCACCACCTCCGGCATCTCGCGGGCGAGGACCGGCTCCACCTCGATCATCACCCTCGCCGTCTGCTGAGCGTGCGAGCCGCTGCCGACCCCGAGGTGCACGTCGGGCTGCGGCATCCCCAGATCCTGGAAGAACACGTCGGACATCTTCGCGTCGTAGTGCTGGCCGGTATGCACCAGGACCTGGCGCACCTGTCCGCGCTTGCGCAACTGTGCCAGGACGGGCGCGACCTTCATGAAGTTGGGACGCGCGCCGACGACGTGAAGGACCTTCACGGTGGGTACCGTGCGCACGCCCGCCGGGTCCCGCAACTTGCGCTGTTATACAGATGACGCGATGAGTGCGTTGGCGGAAGGCGCCTTGATCCACTACGAGGTCGAGCCGAATTACGCGGGCTGGACGCTGGCCGCCTACGTCGCGGAGAAGCTGAAGCGGCCGTTGCCGCCCGAACGGCTCGAACGCCTGCTGCGGGGCCGCTCGCTCGTCCACGCCGAGGCCGAGCTGCTGCCGGAAACGAGGATATGGGCCGGCCTCCGCTTCGCGCTGCGCAAGCGAAGCCCCGGTGATTCGGGAGAGCCGCCGCGGATTCCCATCCTCCACGAGGACGAGGCGCTGCTGGTGGTCGACAAGCCCGCGGGCCTCGCGCTCCACCCGACGGCCCGGTACCACGTGAGTACCCTGACCTGGGCGCTCGCGGAGCGCCATCGCAATGCCAGCGGGGAGAAGCCCGATCCCGCGCACCGGCTCGATCGCGAAACGAGCGGGATCGTCGCCTGCGGCCGCGCGCCGGTGCATACCCGCCGGCTGAAGGCGGCGTTCGCGGCGAGACAGGTGGAGAAGGCCTATCTGGCGG
>MNFJ01000054.1 GCA_001918155.1 Deltaproteobacteria bacterium 13_1_40CM_4_68_19 | reverse complement strand
GAAGAACAAGGCGCTCAGCTACGTCGGGTTCGCGGGCGGTCTGGTCGCCGCCGGGATCGCGGCTGCGCTCTTTGCTTTCTGAGTTTCCTAAATTCTGAATGCCGGCCTGGCTGCTGCGGGCCGGTCGAGGGCCGGCATGATTGAAACATCGAAGCTGCGCGCCATCGGCGTCCTCTCCGCGCTCGCGCTCGCGGGCTGCTCGCTGACCTCGGGAGGCGAGATCCCCTGTGTCGAGGATGCATCGTGCCCGAACGACTTCCCGGTGTGCGGTCCCGCCGGAAAGTGCATCGCGGGCACATCGACCGGCAACGTCACGGTGGCGATCGTCGGGGCCGCCGGTAAACAGGCGGGGGATCCGGTGCGCGGGACGGTCAGCATCCAGGTTGCGGCCCGCTCGACCTCAGGCGTCAAATCGGTTTCGCTCGCTGGTGGTGGAAAGACGTTCACGCCCGCAACTGGCGCTGCCGGCCCCGTATACGACATTACCGTCGACACCACGACGCTTGCAGACGGTTCCGTCTCCTTCACGGCAACGGTCACCCCGGGAGATGCCTCGGCCCAGCCGGTCAGCTCTACGGCGTTCGCGTTGACCGTCGACAACACTGCACCCGTGCTCAGTTCGGCAGCGACGATCGCTCCGGTCGCACTCGGCAGCCTTGTCACGCTCGACGTCACCGCGACCGAAGCGCTCGGGACCCTTTCCGCGGACGTACTTCTTCTCGGAGACGTCATCGGTCATGGAACCGAACTCTCCGCGCCGACCGGGAACGTTCACCATCTGGGGTTCGCGGTCGTCAACAGCGCGACGCCGGCCACCTATAGCTTCAGCGTCACCGCGACGGACCTCGCCGGCAATCCCACGGCAGTTGCGTTTACGAAACCATTCACCGTCGCCCCGAATCCTACGTCGGATGTAACGGTCGACCTCGCGAATGTCACCAACGGAGATGCTGTGAAGGTGACGACCGGATTCACTGGGGGCACAGCGGTGATCTCCGCTCTCCCCGCTGGCACCGAGACGCTCCCCGCGTCACCGGCTGCCGGGCAGCAAATCACGCTGCATCCGGCCGCCGACACGGTCTACACGCTTTCAGTGACGAACGCCGCCGGCGTAACCGCGTTGTCGACGGTGAAGGTGTCCGTCGCGCAGAGCGTCAGCGTTTCGCTGGCGGGTCCCTCTTCAGCGATCAGCCCGGGGGATTCGATCAATCTCGTCGCGAACGTCGGTGGCAACGCAAAGCAGGTGATCATCGACCCAGGCAACCTGACGGTTACCGCGGATGGACTGAATCATTCCATCCCCGTCAGCCCGTCCGCGACTACTACCTATTCTTTGATTGCGACGAACGGCGCGGGCCGCGAGTACCGCACGACAACGACCATCACGGTCAGCCAGCCGCAGATTCTCTCTTTCACCGGTCCCGACGTGGTTACGAGCAATGCCGGTGGGATCGTCTTGACGGCACAGTTCTCTCCTTACTCGACTACCTCCGGAGCACCGTCCGCAACTGCGGCGATCGCCGTCCCAGGCGCACCGGGCACGTTTTGCACTCCCGGTATCGTGACTGGTACGGGAACCGGGACGCAAAGCTTTGGTTGTCCGGCCATTACTGCGGATACGAGCTACACGCTGGACCTGGCACTCGGCACGTCCGTGATCCACGCGAACGTGGCGGTCCAGGGTGCGCCGGCACCCTCGGTCGAGGTCTTCGCAGCCACTCCGCCGGTCCTGCCCTTCAGTCCTCTCCCGAGCCCCCTCGTGAGCGGCAAGATCGGCTTGATCTCGCAGTTTTGTGCGACGGCCAATCCTCCGCTTCCGCCTGCGTTCCGTTGCTCCGCGACGCAGGCGGCGAACGGTGGTACGCCTCTCCCTCAGCCGCACAGCGGTACGCCGCCGACCGCGACGCAGATTCCAGCGCCTTCGGTGACTACGACGTACACACTACTCGTCTCCAATACCGCGGGAGCAACCGGGTCCGCGCAGGTCACTGTTCCGAACTACCAGGGTACGATTGCCACGAACGCGATGGGCTCCGCGCACATCGGCGGCATCGCGTCGCTGCTGCCGAGCGGGAAGGTGCTGGCCGCTGGTGGAAGCAGCAGCACTTCGGCCACCAACGCCGTCGATTATGCCGAGCTCTTCGATCCGTCGACGGGATCGTGGTCGGCGGTCCAGTGCAGTTGCGCAGGGACCAGTTCCTGTGGCGGAAGCGGAAGCCCACAAGCCACCCTGCAAGCCAAGCGGTTCCAGGCAGCAGCTGCGACGCTTTCCAATGGAAGAGTGCTGATCAGCGGGGGTGCGAACTCAGGCAGCGCGGCCCTGACGACAGTGGAAGTCTATGACCCGGCGGAAGACTGCTTCCGCGCCAATGCGACTGACCTCAACACGGCGCGCGCCGCTCATAGCGCGACCCCATACGCCAACAAGGCCGTCATCATCGGCGGCAACGCATTGAAGTCGTGTGAAGTCTACACACCCGGCTCGGAGAGCAACAACGGAACCTTCGCCTCGTGCTCGGGGACCAATAAGGACATGCAGTTGGCCCGTGCGAACCACGTCGCCATCCTGCTCTCGAGCCGGTACGTGCTGGTAGCGGGTGGCGGTCCTTCTGGAGATCGAAGCGCTGACATCTACGATTCCGCGAGCGACGGGACTAGCGGTTTCACGGCCTTGTCGACGACCGTGATGCAGGTTGCGCGCACCTCGGCCACAGCCACGCTCCTTTCCAACGGCAAGGTCCTGATTGCCGGGGGTGGATCGGCAACCGCGGAGCTGTTCACGTTCACTGCGGGAACTCCGCCAAGCGGCACGACGGCAGCCACGTCGAATTCGATGGGTGTCTCCAGGACCGGCCACGCCGCGATCGCACTCAACGGCGGTGCCGTGTTGATGGCTGGCGGCAACGCGAGCAGTGCCGTTGACGCGTACGATCCGGTCGCGAATTCATTTGGTACCACCTTCTCTCTCGGTACATCGCGGCCAGACGCCTCGATCGGATTCCCGCTGCTGCTCGATGGCCGCGCCATCGTGGGAGGCGGGACGACCGCCGCGACAGCGGCTGACTACATCATTCCGTAGCGGCATCGGCATCGTGAAGGGGGCGGCCGGGCGGGCGTCCCCCGTGCTCTTTTCAACTCCCCGGACCCCACTTGGCGCCGGTACCGTTGGGCAGTAAAAACTGCACCCGACGGCAAGTTGCGCGTATTTGCTGCCGCGCATGAGTGTGAGCCTGGGACTGCGAGGCGTCACGAAGATGGGGCATCCGATTCCGCGGATTTCCACGCCATCCGAAAAGGACGTCGAGCGGCGGGCCGCCGATCGGGTCCGCCTGTTCGAGCGCGTCGCCATCGGCCTCGCGCACGAGGGAAAGAATCCGTTGCACAACATGGCATTGCACCTGCAGTTGCTGGCCGAGGAGCTCAAATCGCCGCAGCGCGCGGGAGACTCCCGATGGGAGAAACACATCCCGGCGCTGCGCGACGGAATCGGCCGCGTCGACGCGTTGCTCCGTTCGTTCGGCGAGTTTGCCGTCCCCGAGCACCTGCCCCCGGACCTCGCCGCAGCCGCGCGCCGCGCCATCCAGCTCTTTGCCTACGATGTGAGGCGCGCTGCAGTCCAGGTCGCGCAGCGCGGGCCGCAGGCGCTGCTGGTCGACTCGGACTCCTCCTGCCTTGGCGATCTGGTCGCGCACGCGCTGCTCGCCTGCATCGAATACGCTCGCGACGGCGGACGGGTGGACGTGACCCTGGAGATTCGCGGATCCAAGGCAGTGATGGAGATTCGCGCCGACGGCGGTCTCGGGAACCGGGAGCATGCGCTTCCGCACCTCGACGCCGCACGTCGCCTCGCCCCGGAAGCGGCGTGCGAGCTCTCGATCGAGACCCCCACGGCAGGGGGCGCCCGCCTCTCGCTCTCCTTCCCTCACCCGAGGTAACCACACGCGCCATGTCGAAGGCCCGCATCCTGATCGTCGATGACGAGGAATCCACTCGGGAGTTGTTCGCGGAACTATTGCAGCGATGGGGCTACGAGGTCGACCGGACCGCTGACGGCCACGCGGCCCTGAAGATCGCCGCCGAGATGCATCCGGACGTGATCATCAGCGACCTGGTGATGCCGAAACTCGACGGGCTGGCGCTCGTCCGGGCGCTGCGCGAGGAGCAGCCCGACACTCCCGTCGTCATCATCACCGGCAAGGGAACCATCGACGCGGCGGTGGAGGCGGTTCGCGAAGGCGTCTTCGACTTCGTCGAGAAGCCTCTCGATCCTGCCCGTCTCAAGGTCATCCTCCAACGGGCCCTGGAGAAGAAGGAGACGCTGCACGAGATGCATGTGCTGCGCCGGCGCCTCGGGCAGGTCGACGCCGGCGTCGGGTTGGTGGGCAATTCGCCGCCCATGCGCAGGGCAATGGAGCTGGTGGAGAAGGTCGCCCCCTCCAAAGCGAGCGTGGTGATCACCGGACAGAGCGGCACCGGCAAGGAGATGGTGGCCCGCGCCATCCACCAGCTCAGCCCCCGGAGCGAAAAGCCGTTCATCGCCATCAACTGCTCCGCCATCCCCTCCACGCTGATCGAGAGCGAGATGTTCGGCCACGAGCGCGGTGCCTTCACCGGGGCCGATCAACGGCGCCTCGGCGCCTGGGAGCTGGCGGATGGCGGCACGCTGTTCCTCGACGAGGTGGGAGAGATTCCCATCGAGCTGCAAGCCAAGTTCCTCCGCGTGCTGGAAGAGGAGCGCCTGCGCCGCCTCGGTGGGAAGAGCGAGATCATGGTGGATGTCCGGGTGATCAGCGCCACGAACCGGGATCTCAAGGACGAGATCAAGTCGGGCCGCTTCCGCGAGGACCTCTACTTCCGGCTGAACGTCTTCCATATCAACCTGGCCCCGCTGAAGGAGCGCCGGGAGGACATCCCGGTGCTCGTGCAGCACTTCATCGACCGGTTCAGCCGGGAAGGGGGCAAGAAGCTCCACGGCGTCTCGCCGCAGGCGATGAAGCTGCTGACCGACTACGCCTGGCCGGGAAACATCCGCGAGCTGCGCAATACCCTCGAGCGTGCCGTGATCCTCTGTAGCTCCGACGTCATCGAGTCAGAGCACCTTCCCAGCGAGCTGGCGTCGGGTGGAGGGGAAAGCGCCTATCTCAAGCTCCCCTACGGACTGCCGCTCCGCGAGATCGAGAAGGAATACATCCTGGCGACGCTGAGCCGTCTGCAGAACAACAAGGCGCGCACGGCGCAGGCGCTGGGGATCAGCGAGAAGACGCTCTACAACAAGCTCTACCGGTACTCCGGACGCGCCCCGCGGCGCGACGACGAACCAGCCGACGACGTCCAGGCCAGCGTGCCTCCGGAGATCAAGGTCACCGGCATCGGCTGAAGCGCCTTGCAAACGCGGGTGCCTCTTGCCCCCGCGACCGGGTTCACTCTGGGAGCTGTGGGACGAGCTCGTCGAGGACGCTTGACGAGTCGCCCTCCACGCGTCTTATGCCCCGCGGCTCTCGCGGGAGGCGCGAGCTCCCGTTCCCCTCGAGGGCCTGGAAGGAGGGACCATGACGAGGCATGGAAGACTGGTTGTCGCTGCCGGCCAGTTCGCGGCGCTGATCAAGGCTATCCGCGGCCATGTCACATACGTCAACATCCACTCGAGCCTGTGGACCGGCGGTGAGATCCGCGGAGTCCTCCGCGACAACAAGCACGGAGAGCACGACAACTAGAAACACGTCTCGTCATACCCGGGCCGACAAGCGTCCGCGCTCAAGCGTGGCCGCTAGCGCCGCAGGTGGGCGACCTCCACGCGATCGCGCCCTGACCGTTTCGCCCGGTAGAGCGCTTCGTCGGCGCGGCGCAGCAGGTCCTCCGCCGCATCGGGCGAGTCGAGCTCGTCCGCGGTCACCGCGGCGACGCCGATCGAGCCGCGCACCGGCAGGCCCGCGTCCTGGCTCAGCTCGATCAGGCGGCGCCGGAGCCGTTCGGCGAATTGCGCGCCCTGCAGCTCGTTGGTCTGCGGCAGCAGAACCACGAATTCGTCGCCGCCGTAGCGCGCGGCGAAGTCGGTGTCGCGCAGCTCCTCGCGGACTGCATCGGCGAGCGCGACGATGGCGCGATTTCCCGCCGCGTGGCCGAGCTTGTCGTTGATCTCCTTGAGGCCGTCGAGGTCGACCATCGCGCAGGCGAGCGGGTGCCTGTAGCGATGGGCGCGCGAGACCTCCTCTTGCAGGCGAGCGTGGAAGGAGCGGAAGTTCGGCAATCCCGTCAGGCCGTCGGTCTGCGCAAGCGCGCGGAAGTGCTCCTTCTGAGCGGTGAGCTTGAGCGTGCGATCGACTCGCGCCATCAGCTCCTGCTCGCTGAAGGGCTTCGCCAGGTAGTCGGCCGCGCCGAGCGAGAGCCCCTGCGACTTCGTCTCCGCGTCGCCTTGCGCGGAGAGGAAGATCACGGGCGTGTCCGCCGTCCTCGAGTTGCGCCGCAGACCGGTGAGCGCGTCGAATCCGTCCATTCCGGGCAGGAACAGGTCGAGCAGCACCAGGTCGGGATTCAACTCGGCGGCGCGCTTGAGCGCCGTTTCACCGTCGCCGACCGCGTCGACGTCGTAGCGGGGACGCAGCAGCTCGGTGAGGAGCATGCGCGCGTCTTCGTCGTCTTCCACCACCAGGATGAGCGGCTTGTGCCGCTTCCCGCCGGCGGGCGACGGCTCGGCTGCGGGCGGCTCATCGGGATGGGATACCTTCGGCGCCCGGATCCGGGCGGAGACGCGTCGCGCGACTTCGCCCGCGCTGCCGCCGGCGTCGTCCGCGCCTGCCTCGATCGCAGCGGCGGCGTCATCGGTGAGAACGACGATCGGTCCATTGACCGCGGCCAGCTCGCGCATGGCGATCGCGCGCGGGAGATCGTCGACGGTGCAGACGAACGCAACCGGCTCACCGGAGCGCTCGACCAGCCCCACGCGCGCCAGCGCTGTGCGCAGCGCCTCCGCGACGTCCCCAGCCCCCACGACCCGGACATTCACGCCGTCTCCCCAAAACGCACGCCACCCAACAGCCCGCAGGGAAGGTAGCGATTCGGCTGGAGGAGCGCCAAGATGTGAGACGATAGAAGCCTGTCGCCTGCCTGCTCAAGAAATCTACCGGCGGAAGCCGCCTCCGCGGCCGAATCTCTGTCGCCCGCTGAACACCGCGCCTCCCGCCGGTCCCGTCATCATCGGCGAGGTCTCGAGCCAGAACTGCCACCATTGCTCACCCCAACCGTCGAGTTTCAGCCGCTTGTCGTTCTGGGCGCGCCCGAGCAGCGTCTTCAGCTTCTCGTCAGAAGGGTTCTCCTTCACACCCTTTTGCAGGATCTCGATCGCCTTCTTCTTCTCGCCCCGCTGGTTCTCGACCCAGGCGTAGACCGCATAGAGCAGCGTCTCGCCCTTGTTCCCCCGCATCGCGCCTTCGAACACCTTCTCCATCTCCTCGTACTGCTTGCGGCGGAAGAGGATGGCGCCGAGCATGGCCTGCGCCAGCCAGAGCTTGATCATCGTCGCGGCGCCCTTGCGCAGGTGTGGCTCCGCCTCGTCGTACTTCTTCTGCACGTAGAGCAGCACGCCGATGTTGGCGTGCAGGCTGGAGGCGATGCCGAACTGCCAGCGCGAGAGCGCGAAGGCGTCCTGCAGCGCCTGCACCGCCCGCTCCGGCTTGCGTGCCATCATCTCTTTCTGCGCCACGCCCATCACCGCCTCGAGCTGTTTTCCGGTGCGCCGGGCGAGCAGGATGTACGTCGCGATCGCCGCGACCACGCCGGGAAAGATCGATCCCAGCGCGTGCGCGACGCCGGGCAAGTAGAAGACGAAGAAGCCGAGAACGCCGGCGAGGAGAGCTAGGAGAAGGTTGATCACCGATGATGCTCCAAAGTGGCCGTCCCCGGAATCGAACCGGGACGGGTTTTACCCCGGTGGATTTTGAGTCCACTGCGTCTGCCAGTTCCGCCAGACGGCCTCGAAAGGGGGCTTCTATCAACGCCGGCGCGGCGGGGGAAGATCCGTGCAAGTGCCGGTGAAGACCTCCGCGGCAAGCCCGATGCTCTCACCGAGCGTCGGGTGCGGGTGGATGGTGCGGCCGATGTCCTCGGCGTCGGCGCCCATCTCGATGGCGAGGCAGATCTCCGAGATCAGGTCGCCCGCGTTCAGCCCGACGATCCCCCCTCCGATCACGCGCCCGTCCGCCTTGTCGTAGAGCAGCTTGACGAATCCCTCGTCGCGGCCGTTCGCGATCGCCCGTCCGCTCGCCGACCAGGGGAAGATCGACTTTCCGTATTCCTCTCCGCGCGTCTTTAGTTCCTCTTCGGTGGCGCCCGCCCAGGCGATCTCGGGATCCGTATACGCGACGTTGGGAATCTGCCGCGCATCGAACGACGCCTTGTGACCGGCGGCCACCTCCGCGGCGACATGACCTTCGTGCGTCGCCTTGTGCGCGAGCATGGGCGGACCGGCGATGTCGCCGATGGCGAAGATGTGCGGGACGTTGGTGCGCATCTGCTTGTCTGCCGGGATGAATCCGCGCTCGTCCACCCGCACGCCGGCTGCTTCGGCGCCGATCTTCTTGCCGTTGGGGGTGCGTCCGACCGATACCAGCACCAGGTCGTAGATCGCCGGATCGCCGCTGTCGAAGCGCACGTGGATTCCGTCGCGCGCCGCCTCGGCGCCCACGGTTTTCGTCTTCAGCATCAGCCGGTCGAACCGCGAGGCATTCATCTTCTGCCAGACCTTCACCAGATCGCGGTCCGCGCCCGTCATCAGGCCATCGAGCATTTCCACCACGTCGATGCGCGACCCGAGCGTCGAGTAGACGCTGGCCATCTCCATCCCGATGATCCCGCCGCCGATCACCAGCATCCGCTGCGGCACCGCCCTCAGCTCCAGCGCGCCGGTGGAATCGACGATGCGGGGATCGTTGGGCAGGAAGGGCAGTTTCGCCGACTGCGAGCCGGCGGCGATGATCGCCTTGTCGAAGCGGATGGTGCGGCCGCCCACCGCGAGCTGGTTTGCACCGGTGAACTTGCCTTCGCCGGTGACGACCTCGACGTTGCGCGCCTTCGCCAACATCGACACACCGCCGCTCAGCCGTCCGACGACCTTCTCCTTCCAGGCGCGCAGCTTCTCCACCTCGATGCGCGCCTCGCCGAAGGAGACGCCGTGGGCCGCGAGAGCGCGTGCCTCGTCCATCAGGCCGGCGACGTGGAGCAGCGCCTTGGAAGGAATGCAGCCGACGTTCAGGCACACGCCGCCGAGCGCCTTGTAGCGTTCGACGAGGATGACGCGCTTGCCCAGGTCCGCCGCGCGAAAGGCGGCCGCGTATCCGCCCGGCCCGGAGCCGAGGACCAGGACATCGCAGTCGAATGCGCCCGCGGCGGAACGCCGCGGAACCTCTGCAGTGTCGGCGCGTCGGGGCTCCTCGCGAGCGGGCGGCGGCCGAGGCGCTTCGGGCTGAGCGGCCGGCCTCGCCTGCTCGGCCGGGCGCGACGCGGCAGCCGCTTCTGCCGCCTCGAGCGTCAGGATGACGGTGCCTTCCGATACCTTGTCCCCAACCTTCACGCGCACTCCCGAAACGGTGCCGGCTGCGGGCGCCGGAACGTCTACCGTCGCCTTGTCCGATTCGAGCGTGACGATCGGTTGCTCCTTCTCGATCCGGTCGCCCGCCTTGACGAGCACCGCGATGATCGGGACGTCCTTGAAATCACCGATGTCGGGAACGCGGACTTCAATCACAGGAGCATCCTTCGCGCATCGCCGAGCAGCCCGGCGAGAAAGGTGTTGAAGCGCGCGGCGCCTGCGCCGTCCACCACGCGATGATCCCAGGACAGCGAGAGCGGCAGCATGAGCCGCGGCTTGAAATCCGATCCCGACCAGACCGGGCGCATCTGCGCGCGGCTCGCGCCGAGGATCGCGACTTCGGGAGCGTTGATGATCGGCGTGAAGTACGTGCCACCGATCCCTCCCAGCGAGGAAATGGTGAACGTCGACCCCTGCATGTCACCGGGCGACAGCTTGCCGTCGCGCGCCTTCGCCGCCAGTTCGGCGGTCTCCTTCGCGATGGCCAGCACTCCCTTCTTGTCGGCGTCCTTCAGCACGGGGACTACCAGCCCCTGTGGCGTATCGGCGGCGAACCCGATGTTCCAGTATTTCTTCACCACCAGGTGATCGCCTTCCAGCGAGCTGTTGAAATTGGGGAACTTCTGCAGCGCCGCGACGCACGCCTTCATCAGGAACGCGAGCAGGGTCACCTTGACCTCCTGCTCCTTGTTGAGCGCGAGGCGGAAGGCTTCCAGATCGGTGATGTCCGCGTCCTCGTGGTTGGTGACGTGGGGGATGGTGACCCAGTTCCGGTGCAGTCCCGGACCGGCGATCTTCTGGATGCGCGTGAGCGGCTTCGTGTCGATGGGCCCGAACTTCGCGAAGTCCACCTTGGGCGGCGGCGCGACCGCCAGGCCCCCTGGCGCCGGAGCGGCGGCGGGCGCGGCGGCGCCGGTCATCACCGACTTGACGAATTTGTAGACGTCCCCCGCAAGGATGCGGCCTTTGGGACCGCTCCCGCTGACGCGCCCGAGATCCACCCCCAGTTCGCGCGCCAGTTTGCGCACCCCGGGTCCGGCATGGGCCTTCTGGAACGCCTCTTCGTCGATCACCGCTGGAGCGAGCGGCGGCTCGTCCCACGGCGGCGGGATCGTCGCGGTAGGCCCTCCGTATTCCTTTCGCGGGGTCGGTTGCTCTACGGACGATTTCTGCGGCTCGGCGCGGTCGACGGAGGGAGCTTGTCGTCCGTCGGCCTTCGCCGGCGCCTCGCGAAAGGGCTTCTCCGGCTCGACGTGCTCGACCGGTGGAGTCCCCGCGCGCGACGCGGCCACCGGCTGCTCCGGTGTTGCGGGCTCCTGCGGCTTGGCCCCGGAACGCGACTCCCTCTCCTTCGCATCCAGGCGCGCGATCAGCGAACCTTCGGACACCTTGTCGCCGACCTTCACGGCGACTTCGCGCACCACGCCCGCCGCGGGAGAGGGCACTTCCATGGTGGCCTTGTCGGACTCCAGCGTGACCAGCGGCGCTTCCGCGGCGATCTGGTCGCCCGGTTTCACCAACACCTCGATCACGGGGACGTCCTTGAAATCGCCGATGTCCGGGACCTTGACGTCCATGGCTACACCGTCACCGGATTCGGTTTCTCGGGATCGAGGCCGTACTTCTTCAGCGCCTCCGCCACGCGCTCAGCGGGAACGGCGCCGTCCTCGGCCAGCGCCCGCAGCGCATGCGCCGCGATCCAGTGCCGGTTCACCTCGAAGAAGTGGCGCAGCTTCGCCCGGGTATCGCTGCGGCCGAAGCCGTCCGTGCCGAGCACGCGGTAGCGGGCGGGCAAGAAGGCGCGGATCGAGTCGGCGTGCAGCTTGATGTAGTCGGTCGCGGCGATGATCGGTCCGCTGCGGCCTTTCAGGCATTGCTCGACGTAGCTGACGCGAGGCTTTTCCTGCGGGTGCATCGCGTTCCAGCGATCCACGTCGAGCCCGTCGCGACGCAGCTCGGAGAAGCTGGTGACGCTCCAGAGATTGGCGGCGACGCCGAAGTCCTTTTCCAGGAGCTCCGCCGCCGCGATCACTTCCCGGAGGATGGTCCCCGAACCGAGCAGCTGCACCTGCGACTTCGGCCGCTCGCGGAACCGGTACATCCCCTTCAGGATCCCTGCCTCCGCTCCCTGCGGCATGTCCGGGTGCGCGTAATTCTCGTTCATCACCGTCAGGTAGTAGTAGACGTCCTCCTGCTCCTGGACCATCCGGCGCAGACCGTCCTGCACGATGACCGCGAGCTCGTACTGGAACGCGGGATCGTAAGCGATGCAGTTCGGGATGGAGCTCGCCACGACGTGGCTGTGACCGTCCTGGTGTTGCAGCCCTTCGCCGTTCAGCGTCGTGCGGCCGGAAGTGGCCCCGATGAGGAACCCGCGCGTGCGCATGTCCCCCGCCGCCCAGGCCAGGTCGCCGACGCGCTGGAACCCGAACATCGAATAAAAGAGGTAGACGGGGACCATCTGCACGCCGTTGGTGCTGTACGACGTTCCCGCCGCGATCCAGGAGGAGATGGCCCCGGCCTCGTTGATTCCCTCCTCGAGGATCTGCCCGTTCTGCGCTTCCTTGTAGAACATCAGCTGATCGGCATCCTCCGGCCGGTAGAGCTGGCCGACGTGCGAGTAGATGCCGTATTGCCGGAACATGCCTTCCATGCCGAACGTGCGCGCCTCGTCGGCGACGATGGGGACCACCCGGGGCCCGATGTTCTTGTCGCGCAAGAGCGTGGTGAGGATCCGGACGAAGGCCATGGTGGTGGACAGCTCGCGTTCTCCGCTGCTCTTGAGCTGTGCCTCGAACGCCGACAGCGGCGGCGCCTGCAGCGGCTCCGCCTTGCGGCGCCTGCGCGGCAGGCCTCCGCCCAATTCCTGGAGACGCTGCTTGAGCCACTTCATCTCCGGGCTGTCCTCCGGCGGCCGGTAGAAGGGCACCTGCTCCAGCTGATCGTCGGCGATCGGCAGGTGGAAGCGATCGCGAAACGCGCGGATCTGGTCGGCCTTCATCTTCTTCGCCTGGTGGGCGATGTTCTGCCCCTCCATGGCCTCGCCCATCCCGAAGCCCTTGATCGTCTTCGCCAAGATGACCGTCGGCTGTCCCTTCTGCTCGCTCGCCGCCTTGTAGGCGGCGTAGACCTTGATCGGATCGTGGCCGCCGCGGCTCAGCGACCAGATCTGCTCGTCGGTCCAGTCCGCGACCATCGCCGCGGTCTCCGGATACCTGCCGAAGAACTCCTTGCGCACGAACGCCCCGTCGCGCGACTTGAATGCCTGGTAGTCGCCGTCGACGCATTCCTCCATCAGCTGCCGCAGCCGGCCGGTGGTGTCGCGCGCCAGCAGCGGGTCCCAGTTCGACCCCCAGATGACCTTGATCACGCTCCAGCCCGCGCCGCGGAAGCTCGACTCCAGCTCCTGGATGATCTTGCCGTTGCCGCGCACGGGCCCGTCGAGGCGCTGCAGATTGCAGTTCACGACGAAGATCAGGTTGTCGAGCTTCTCGCGCCCGGCCATCGCGATCGAGCCGAGCGATTCCGGCTCGTCGGTCTCTCCGTCGCCGATGAAGCACCACACCTTGCGGCCCTCGGTCTTCGCCAGGCCACGATCTTGAAGGTAGCGGAGGAACTTGGCCTGGTAGATGGCCATGATCGGCCCCAGGCCCATGCTGACCGTCGGGAATTGCCAGAAGTCGGGCATCAGCCAGGGATGCGGGTAGCTCGAGAGCCCGCGCCCGTCGACCTCCTGGCGGAAGTTCCGCATGCGCGTCTCGTCGATGCGGCCCTCCAGGAAAGCGCGCGCATAGAAGCCCGGCGACGAGTGGCCCTGCAGGTAGAGGAGATCGCCGCCGTGCTTCTCGCCCGGCGCATGCCAGAAATGATTGAAGCCGATGTCATAGAGCGTGGCGGCGGAGGCGTAGCTCGCCACGTGTCCGCCGAGCTCGGTCGATTCCTTGTTCGCGGCGACCACCAGCGCCATCGCGTTCCACCGCGTGATCGAAGAAAGCCGGGCCTCGACCCTGAAGTCGGACGGCCGCTGGGCCTGTGCGCTGACCGGGATCGTGTTCACGTACGGCGTGGTCGCGCTGAAGGGAAGGTCGGCGCCCGCCTGGCGCATGCGGCCGATCAGCCTTTCCAGCAGGAAACGGGCGCGGTCGACGCCCTCGTTCGCGATGACCGTGTCGATCGCGTCGAGCCACTCGCGCGTCTCGACGGGGTCGGCGTCCTGGTGCTTCGTCACGAGACCATCCTGTTGCTTGGTCACGAGATCTCCTTCCGGCCTCCAGAGAGGCGCGTCCTTAACGCATGGCTCATCGACCTACAAGCGCTCCGCATGTGTGTGGAGTGGGGAGTTTTGCACCGCCGCGGAAAAGCGCCCGCCGCGGTGCGCCATGCGAGGCGAGACCATGGCGCCGTTGTCGCAGTGCGGCAAGGGCCATGACGCTGGGGAAATTCGCCCCGGTTTTTCGGGCACGCGCCTTGCTCGATGGTACGGCCAGTTGCGCCCGGGATGCACCCGGCGCACACCTCTAGGAGTACACGATGATTCGCACGATCGCCGCTGCTCTCGCCGCGGTTGTTTTCGTCGCCTTCAGCGCTATCGCCGCCGAGGAGACGCCGCCCACCAGCAGCGACGCCGCCAGGAAAGAGACTGCGAAGGAGCGCAAGGCGTCGAAGAAGGCTGCGAAGAAGGCGAAGAAGGCCAAGAAGGCCGCTCCGGCAGACACGTCGTCGACGACGGCGACGCCGAAGTAAATTCGCGCTCGGCAGTCCTGCAGCTCATCGGGGTCTCCGCGCGCCCGCGCGGGGGCCCCGATTTTTTCGTGTGCCGCGCGCTTCTCGCGCCTACACCCGGCCTCGCGATGTCGAAAGCGTACGATCCTCGCGATCGCTTCTGGCGGAAGGCGAAGAAAGAGGGGCTCCGCGCCCGCTCCGCCTTCAAGCTCGACGAGATCCAACGACGCTTCCAGATCCTGCGCCCAGGCGCGCGTGTCCTCGATCTCGGCGCGGCGCCAGGCGGATGGTGTCAGATCGCGGCGCGCGAGGTCGGTCCCAAAGGTTTCGTCCTCGGCGTCGACCTCGAGCCGATCGCCCGCTTGCCCGCTCCGGCGGAGACCTGGGTGGCGGATGCATTTTCACCCGATCTGCTCGCGCGCCTGCGCACGCAGGGACGTGCTCCGTACGACGCGGTCCTCAGCGACCTGGCACCGAAGACGTCGGGCGTGCGGAGCGCAGACGAGGCACGCTCGCTCGAGCTGGCGGGGAGGGCGCTCGGGCTCTCGCTCGAGGTGCTGAAGCCGTCGGGCGTCTTCGTGGTGAAGGTGTTCATGGGGGGTGACTTCGAGCCGTTCCTGCGCCGGAGCAAGGCTACGTTCCTCGATGTCCGCGTGGTCCGTCCGGAAGCGACCGTCGCGCGAGGCAGCAAGGAGGTCTACCTCGTCTGCCGCGGGCCGCGCCGCATCGAGGAATCGGCGCGCGCAGCGGATGGTTCCCCAGCCGGCGAAGGTGTGGTGAACGAGGGTTCTTGACACCTTCGGACCGCGGTGTTACATGCAGCGCCCCCGTAGGAAAGGGGCGTGCGCGAGGGCAGAACTCGAAGCCCTTGACACGAAACCGCGGACAGCGGTAGGAAGCGCGCCCCCG
>MNFJ01000079.1 GCA_001918155.1 Deltaproteobacteria bacterium 13_1_40CM_4_68_19 | reverse complement strand
CGCGAGGGCTGCGCCAATCAGTGTCCGTGTCATGGGGGGTTCCCCTCCGTAGGGAGCCGTAGAAGGACTACCTGGGGGCGCGCTGTCAACCTCGCCGAAGGTCCCACCGTTCGAAGAACACCAGGCAACGACGGGCCGCCGCCGGACTACAGCAACGTCCCCCGCAGGATGGCGCTGGCGGTCGTGAAGTAGATGATCAGTCCGGTCACGTCGACCAACGTGGCGACGAAGGGAGCACTCGCGCTCGCCGGGTCGAACCCCAACCGCCGCAGCAGGAAGGGCAGCAGCGAGCCCGCCAGGGTGCCGAAGGTCACCACGCCGATCAGCGACGACGCCACGGTCAGGCCGACCAGGAGGTAGTGCTCGCCGTACGTATTGAAGAACGCCTGCCAGAGCAAGATGCGCGTGAGACCGATGGCGCCGAGGATGGACCCGAGCGCCAGGCCGGCGCCGAACTCGCGGCGGATGACGCGGAACCAGTCGCGCAGCCGCAGCTCCCCGAGCGCCATGGCGCGGATGACCAGGGAAGTGGCCTGGGAGCCGGAGTTGCCTCCGGAGGAGATGATCAACGGCACGAACAGCGCGAGCACCACCGCCCTGTCGATCTCATGCTCGAAATACCCCATGGCGGTCGCGGTGAGCATCTCGCCGAGAAAGAGGGCGGCGAGCCAACCGGCGCGCTTGCGGATCATGCGGTTGAGGGCGATCGTCAGATACGGCTCGCCGAGGCTTTCGCTGCCTCCCAGCTTCTGGATGTCCTCGGTGGCCTCCTCGCTCACCACCTCGACGATGTCGTCGACGGTCACGACACCCTTCATCCGCTTCTCGGCGTCGACGACGGGGATGGCCATGAGGCCGGTCTCCCGGAAGAGCCGTGCCACCACCTCCTGATCGGCGTCGGCGTCGACGGTGCGGACGTCGGTTTTCATCAGCTCGCTGACGCGCCGGTCCCCGCGCGCCGCGATCAGCTCCCGGAAGGAGACCACTCCCAAGAGCCGCTGCGCAGAGTCGAGCACGTACGCGTAGTGCGTCATCTCCACCGACTGGCGCGTCTGCCGGCGCAGATAGGTGACCGCCTCGTCGACCGTCATGTCCGGTCGCAGCCGGGCGAAGCGCGGGTTCATCAAGCCGCCGGCGTGGTCTTCGCGATAGGCGAGCAGCGCCTGCACCTCGCGCCGGGTCTGGTCGTCGAGCATCCCCAGCAGCCGGTCGCGAAACTCGGTCGGAGCCTCCTGCACCAGGTCGGCGGCGTCGTCGGGAGCGAGCCCCCGCACCCAGGACCGCTGCTCCGCCTGCGGGAGCGCCAGGATCAGCTCGACCTGCTCGCGCGGGGAGATGCTGAAGAAGAGATCCTCGGCCGTGTCGCGGGGAAGGAGCTTCAGGCCTTCCGCGCGCTCCTCGGCGGATAGCGCCGGCCACGCGTCGCGCAGCTCGTCCGGAGAGAGGGTCTCCGGCTCCGGCGCAGCCGGGGTCACCCCTTGGCCTCGCGAAACTCCTCCGCGGCCTTGAAGTCGCTCTCGTCCAGGTCGCGCATCGGCTTGCCGCTCTCGGCGCGGACGCGCTTGAACACCTCGATGACTTGAAGTTTGTGCGGCCGGGAGTTGGAGAGCGGACAGGCCTCGTACGCCTTCAAGTCCTCGTCACAGTAGCCCATGCGCTTCTCCCCGCATTTCGGCTGCAGGTATTTCGCCAGCTCGGGCACCTTGCGCATCAGCTCGCTGCGCATCCGGGCGATCATCTGCCGGATCTCCCACTGCGCGCGGGTGCAGAGCCGCAGATCGGCGATGTGCAGCAGCTCGGCGAAATTCACCATGATCTGGAAGTTGGTCGGCGCAGCGTTGGGCAGGACGAATCGGGCGTCCTCGGCGGGGATGCCCGCCGCCACCGCCTCCCGGTAGACGCGCGTGATCTCCTCCATCAGCTTCTCGAACTCGGCCGCCCTTCCCGCCTCCCGCCAGCTCTCGGGCATCACGTATTCCAGGCGCTCCTCGTTCTTTCCGGTGAAGCGGACGTAGCGCTGCGACTGCTGCTCGAAGGAGATGCCGATGCGATGGCGGACGAACTGGTGGCTGAGCGAGCGCGACACGCCGGAGATCCCGAACCAGAACACCACCTGCTCGAGCGGCGAGACGTGGCCGGTCTTCAGGCGCTCCTCGACGAACTGGGCGATCTTCTCTCGCGACACGCTGCCTGCCGCGATGTCGTCCCACACCTCGCGGGGCGTCTTCGGGGTGTAGCAGGTGCGGTAGGCCCCGTAGAGCTTGGTGAGCGGGTCGTTCGCGATGTCGATGAGCACGACGTCCATGCGCGCTTTGTACCGCACGCGACCCTGCCGCCGCCCCTGTTTTTTGGCCTCTCAGGCCAGGTGTGCGGCCGGCGCCGCGGCCGGCAGGAAGATGATGAACGTCGCGCCCTTGCCTTCCTCGCTTTCAACCAGGATGCGTCCGTGGTGCGCCTCGACGATGCTGTGCGAGACCGAGAGGCCCATCCCCACGCCCGCGCCGTTCTTCTTGGTGGTGAAGAAAGGGTCGAAGATCCGCTCGCGGAGCGCGGCCGGAATGCCCTCACCCGTATCGCTGATGCTGAGCTTGAGCGCCTCCCCGTCGACGTCCGTCAGCTCGACCTTCAGCTCGCCGCCCTGCGGCATGGCCTGGATCGCGTTCTCGACCACGTTGGCGACCGCCCGCTGGATCCGCGCCGGGTCGCCCTGGGTCTGCCGGGAGGAAGCGGCGAGGTCCGTCACCACGCGGATGTTCTGCTTGGCCAGCTGCCCGGCGTAGTGGTCGAGGGCGGCGCGCACCGGTCGGTCGAGCGGAAACGTGCGGCCCTCGCCGCGCTCCTGTTCCGCGAACGCCCGCAGCTCCGATACGATCTTCGCCATCCGGAATGACTGGTCGAGCGCCTGCTGGATCGTCGCCGCCTGCGGAGAGTCCGGCTGCAGGTCCAGGCGGAGGAGGGTGAGCAGCCCCGTCACCGCGGTCAACGGATTGTTCAGCTCGTGAGCGATGCCGGCGCCGAGCGAACCCAGGGCTGCGAGCCGCCGCGTGCGCAGGATCTGGTCTTGCGCGGTCCGCAGCTCGCGCGTGCCCTGGTCGACGCGGGCCTGCAGCTCCGCGTTCCAGCGGCGGATCTCGTCGTCGCGGCGCCGGAGATCGCCTGCCATGCGCCGGAAGGCGTCGGCGAATCGTCCGATCTCGTCGCCGCGCTCGATGTCGAGATCGACGTCGTACCGGCCGTCGCCGAGCTGCGCCACCGCTTGCGACAACTTCTCCATCGGCCCGGTCAATCCCCGCGAAAGCACCACGCCGAGCACGGCGATGAGCAGGAGCGCAACCGCCGCCCACAACGCGCTGTAGAAGCGGACGTGGTGGGCGGGCCGGAAGGCCTCGTCCGTCGGCTGCGCGACGAGCACCGTCCAGCCGATCTGCGGCACCGCGGCCGCGGAGGCGAGCCACCGGGTCCCGTTCGCGCCGGCGACCACGCGGGAGATCGGCCTGCCCGCCGCGGCGGCCGCGACCAGATCGCGCTCCGCGGCGCTGAGCGGGGTCGTCGTGCTGCCGGCGAGCACCTCACCGAGGCCGTCCACCACGCGCGCGACATCCTCCCCGGCGAGCTGCCGCATCCGCTGCTCGATCTCGCCGAGCGACACCTCGGCCGCGACCACCGAACGCTCGCCTCGGACCTGCAGCGCGACGGCGATCAGGGACTCCCCGTCGTCGCGGTAGGCTGAACCGATCGCCGTTCCCGCGTCGATGGCAAGGCGCAGCGGCACATGGGCGAGGAAGCGCTGTACGTGCGCGGGGTCGCCGGTTCCCGAGATGAACGGACCGACGACCGGCGGCGCGAGCAGGGCGCCGTCGTAGTCTAGAAGGGCCAACGCGCGCACGAAATCGAGCTGCCGGTAGGGGATCCCGAGCACCTTGGCCAGCTCGTCGCGGGTGAGCTCGCGGAGCGGGAGCATGCCGGTCGAGATGCGCAAGCTCTCGAGCGCACGGGCGATGAAGCGCTCGCATCCGCGCGCGGCTTCCGCCGCCGCCGCCGCCTGCGCCCGGCCGACCGTGCGTTCCAGCTCGGTCTTGCTGGCGGCGAACGAGAACGAGGCCGCGAGCGACAGCGGCACCAGGCCGACCGCCCCGAGCGCGCACAGGATCCGGGTGCGAAAGCTCACGCCGCCTGGTCACCGCGGAGGCGGCGCACGTGCGCCTGCAGCTGGCGCACCACCCGCTGCAGCTCTCCGCGGAAGGGAGCCACGTCGAGGCCAGGGCGTGCCTGCAGGTCCTCGAGCAGCATCAATGCCATCTCCACGCCCACGATCTCCGCGTTCTGCCGGCTCGTGCCGCCGTCGAGCTGCTTGACGAGCTCGTCGCGCTCGGCCTTCAGATCCCGGGTCGCCTGCTCGACGCGCAACTCGAGGACCTCGTTGAACATCTCGATCTCGGTGCGCTGCTGCGAGACTTCGGACTCCTTCTTGTCCAGCTCCGACTCGAACTCGCGCAGCCGCTCGAGGAATCGGGCCCGGTCCGACTCGGCGCGCTGGTGTTCGATCGCGCGGCGCACCTTCTCCGCCACCAGCTCGATGTCGTGGAAAGGCTTCTCCAGATAGTCGGCGGCGCCCAGGCGCAGAGCCTCGACCGCGGAAGCCGTGGACGCGTACGCGGTCATCACGATGCAGGCGCAGTGCGGCTGCAGTTTGCGGACCTCGGAGATGAGGACGAGCCCGTCCTTGCCGGGGAGGTTCTTGTCCACGAGCATGCAGCCGAAATTCTCCCGCTGCAGGACGCCGGTGGCCTCTTCGGCGTTGGAGACGCTGGTCACCCGCAGGCCCTGCCTGGGAAGCACGCGCTGCAGGACCTGCACGACGATCGGCTCGTCGTCGACGATCAGGACCGTGTTGGGAAAGTTCACGATGTCGATGCCGACCATCTTTTCCCCCGCCGCGGTGCGACGATCGGTTGTATTCCGCTGCCTTTCGGGCCAGCAACTTACTGAAATCTAGCCGTTTGTAGGCGCGTGTCAGTGGAATCAGACAGCCTGGTGGCAGCGGGGCACATCCGAGCACACGCGCCGCGGCGGTTTGCGTACGATAGCTCCGTGATGAGCACGTTCTTGCGCGCGGTGCGGCGCGTGGTACTCGCGATTCCGCGCGGGACGACGCTCTCCTACGGCGAGGTGGCGCTGCGCGCCGGCAAGCCGGGCGGAGCGCGGGCGGTGGTCGCCGCGCTCCATCGCCTCGACGACATTCCCTGGTGGCGCGTGGCCCGCCACGACGGCACGCTCGCCCCCCAGGTCGCGCACCAGCAGGCCGCGCTGCTCCGCCAGGAAGGGTGGAAACCTCGCCGTCGGCCCGCGAAGCGCGGATAAACTCCGGCCGTGGCCCTCTATGTCGTCAGCGATCTGCATCTCGGCGAGAGCACCCTGGCCTCGATGTTCCGCGACGACGACCAGGGGCTGCGTTTCAGCGAGGTCTGCGAGCGGGTGGCGAGCGGGCCGGACGGCGAGTTGGTCCTGCTCGGCGACATCTTCGACCTGACCGCCGCCTGCCCTCCGCACAAGGGCCTCACCCAGTTCGGCGTCTCGCTGGACGTGCCCATCGAGGACAAGCCACCCCGCCCGCTCCCGGCGGTGATGAAGAGCATCCGCGAGCACAACCCGATGGCGCTGGAGGCGCTGGAGAAGCTCTCGGCGCAGGCGCGCGTCACGTTCGTGCCGGGAAACCACGATCGCCACCTGGGCGAGGGCGGCGGGCGCGAAGCCCTCGATGCCGCAGGGCTGTCGAAGGTGGGGATCGAGCCGATGGTCGCGCGGCGGGTGGTCGACAAGTGGGTCGTGTTGCAGCACGGTCATCAATGGGACCCGTCGAACGCGACGCCGACCGGCGGCGGGGAGACCATGACCGCGGTCATCCACCATGCGGTGATCCCCTTCCTGCGGCACATATCCCCGCGCAGCAACGTGCACATCGATCCAGACCGCCTGGTGGCGCTGCGGCCCGAGGAGCGCGTGATCCCCGTGCTCGAGCGCTGGCTGAAGCCCGGCGTCTTCGAGCGATTCATCGATGCGCTGCTGGCGATCCTGGTGGAAAACGGCGCGCTTGCACGCCCGCTCGCATGGGTGACCACACCCTCCCTCTTGCGCTGGCGCCTCAAGGACGACGACGATCTGTGGGAGCGCGCCGGCGCATCCGCCCTGGCCGTGCTGGAAGGAGCGAAGTCGCTGCCCGGCAAGCCGCCGCCTCCCGACGTTCTGGTCCTCGGACACACCCACGTGATGGATTGGGCCGTGCAGGACGGGCGGCCCGGGGTGCAGCGCCTGTACGTCAACCTCGGGACCTGGAGCGCGCGCGCGACCGACGCCGCGGGACCGATGGATGCAACCATGCCGCTGCTCCAGATCGAGGCGGACTCCCGGCAGCTGCGGGCGCAGATGATCGACTGCTCCAGGCGGTGGCGCATGCTGCAGCGGTTCGAGGTGGACCGATGACCGGGTGGAAGACGACCGCTGCGACGCCGGCCGGACGCCAGGATGCGGGGCGCAAGGCGTGAGACACGCGCTGCTCGTGGTGCTCGCGGCGTTGCTCGCGCTGCCCGCGGAGGCGCGCGTGCACAAGAAGCGCAAGCGCGCCCTCGCGCCGGCCGCGCGCCCCGAGGACGACCCGCGCAGACGAGGGAGCTCGCCGGCGTTCGCGCGGGCGTCGATCGCGTTCGCCGCGCCCCGGGATCTGGTGCAGCTCGGCGAGTCGGCGGTGGAGATCCGTCTCCGGATCAAGGGCTACGCGATCGGCGCGCTGAAGCCGGGCAGACCGGTGCCGCATGCGCACCTCATCGTCGACAACGAGCCGGCGCTCGAGATCGACGACGCCACCGTGCCCTGGGCGCTGGGAGGACTCTCGCCGGGCCCGCACGTCCTGCGAGCGGTGCTGTGCCGGCCCTGGCACGAGGTGGTGAAGGCTCGCAAGGCATTCGCGATGGTGCGTTTGTGGATCGGACCCAGGCTCTCCGGAAAGGCGGGACGCGCGGCGGAAGCGGCGGTATGGCCGAACCCGAGACGGCCGATCCTCACCTTCGTCCTTCCCATCGGCGCGCCCTCGAAGAGCCTGGTGCTCGCGCGCATCGAGCAGGATGCGGCGCAGGCAAAGGAACCGGATCCGCCGCCGGGCGCGAACCGCCCGCTGGTCGACTTCTACCTGTCCAATGCCTGGATCGGCCGCCGCGGAGACAAGGTCCGGATCGTGCTGGACAGGCGCGAGTTCCCCCTGGTCACGGAGTGGAGGCCGCAACCGCTGCGGCGCGCGCATGGCACGCACCGCATCGTCATCGATCTGCTGAACCGGAAAGGCCTGCGGGTGACCAACGCGATCAACGAGACCGACCGCGTCTTCACCGTCGAGGCGGCGCCGCGCAGAGGGCCGCAGCTCAGCGACTCACGATGAGTGGTCGCCCTTTTCCACCGGCTTGCCGGCCTTCTCCCAACCCTGGATTCCCACGGACATGATGTAGACGTTCTTGTAACCGAAGTTGACCGCCGCACGGGCGGCCTCGTGGCAGGCCATTCAATGCGTGTTCGCGCAATAGAAGATCAACTTGCGCGACTTGTCCTTCGGAAGATCGCTCTCCTTCACCGCGTTGAACGCGACCCATTTCGCCGTCGGAACGTGCCCCTTGTCGTACACGTCCTTGGCGTTGTTGTCGAAGACGTCCGCGTCCTTCCTGGCGATGAGATCGGCGACCTGATCGATGGTCAGATCGCTGAAGCCCTCTTCCTTGGCCGCGTTGGCGCGCGCCGTGCCCGCGAGCAGCAGGACGAAACCGGCCAGCAGAAACCTGCGCAGGATTTTCATGGACCGGGAGCGTAACCAGGGACGCCCGCCGATCAAGCGCTCTTCTCCATCGAAACATGTGCGATGCCGGTGCCGTCGTCATGCACCCCGGCGGAGACGGCATACCCGGCCTTCTCGTAAAATGTCCGCGCCCGCACCTGCGCCGACAGCATCAGCTTCGTCGCTCCGCGTCGCCGGGCCTCCGCCTCCAGGAACACGAGCAGCGCCTTCCCGATGCCGCGCCCGCGGACCTCCTCGCTGACCGCCATCCGCTGGATCCTCGCCACTCCGGGCGCAGTGAAGATCATCCGCCCCGCGCCGCAGGGAACGCCCTCCAGGGAGGCGAGCGCGTGCAGCGCGTCGCCCTTGTCGTGCGCGTCCTGCTCGTCGCTCGGGCGCACGCCCTGCTCTTCGACGAACACGGTCCAGCGAATGCGCAGGCACTGCTCGATCTCCATCGCCGTCCGCGCGACGCGGACGCCGATCATGCCTGCTTCGGTTTGAGCCAGCGCTCCGTGGCCACCGCCCAGAGAACGACGCCGAGCGCGCAGAAGAGCAAGAGCGACACGAGGTCGCTCGTGGCAAAGCCGGGGATCGCGCCGCCCAGGTTGACGGAGTTGAGGAAGTTGCGGGTCGGCTCCGAGAGCTGGAGGAATGCGAGGATGGTGCCGATCACGCTGGCTCCCGCGATCAGGCCGGAGGCGAACAGCACGCCCGGGCCGCTCTCCGCTTCGGCTCCGCTCACCTTCCGCTTCGCGGTGCGGTCGGCGACGTAACGGACGATGCCGCCGGCCATGATCGGCGAGCTGGTCGAGAGCGGCAGATAGACGCCGACCGCGAACGCCAGGCTGGACATCCCGCACAGCTCGAGGACCACGGAGATGAATACGCCGATCAGCACCAGCCCCCAGGGCAGGCGCTGGGTCATGATGCCCTCGATGATGAACGCCATCAGCACCGGCTTGGGCGCGCTGAACTTCGACTTCACCTTCTCGCCGTTGTCGCGCCTGTCGATCTTGCCGTTGATGCCCGGGTCCTCGAGGTACTTGATGCGGCCGCTGTCGTCGACGAGGTACTTGCCGGGAGGAGCGTCGCCGCGAGGCTCGCGCAGCCAGACCACGTTGTACGCATTGCGGTCGCGGGCCGCGTCGGCGCCGCGCAGGTGCTCCTTCTCGCCGCTGAATTCGGAGGGTGAGAACTGCACGTCGTAGCTGCGCGCCGCGAACACGGTGCCGGCGTCGTTGAGCTTGAGGATGACGAACCCCAGCACCAGGGCGGAGGCGAACGCGCCGCAGAGGATGGCGATCTGCTGCCGCGAGGGCGTGGCGCCGACCAGGTACCCGGTCTTCAGGTCCTGGGAGGTGCTGCCGCCGTTCGAGATGGCGACGCAGACCACGGCGGCGACGCTCAAGGCCGCGATCTTGTACGGTGGAGTGACCCAGCCGAGCGCGAAGAAGATCAACGAGGTGATGAGCAGCGTCGCCACGGTCATGCCGGAGATGGGATTCGACGAGCTGCCCACCTCGCCCGTCAGGCGCGAGCTGACGGTCACGAAGAGGAACCCGAGCACGAGGATCAGCAGCGCTCCGAGCACGTTGAGCTTGAACGAGGGAACGAGCGCGCAGACGATCACGATCAAGAGCGAGCCGATCGCGACCACCGGGAGGGGGATGTCCCGATCGGTGCGCAGCGTCCCCGCTGGACCGGTGGCCCCCCTCAGCGAGCGCATGCCGCGCATCGCGCCGCCGACGATGGTGGGCAGGGACTTGAAGAGGGAGATGATGCCGCCGGCCGCTACGGCGCCTGCTCCGATATACAGAATATACGACCGCCAGACATCGTCGGTGCTCATGTCCCTGATGAGCTTGGTGGCGGGGTAGATGGGCGAGGAGGCGCTGCGGCCGAAGAGCTTGATGGCGGGCATCAGCACCAGACTGGAGAGGATGCCGCCGGCACCCATGATCATCGCGATGCGGGTGCCGATGATGTAGCCGACGCCCATCAACTCCGGGCCGACTTCCAGCGCTAGGTTCCCTCCCTCGTAGCCCTTCCCGAACAGCTTCTGCGGGACGTCCTTGAACACACCGAACGCCTTGTACCCGAGAGCGAAGATCCCCCCGACGCCGAGCCCGGCGAACACCGTCTTCGCGGTGGTGCCGCCCGTCTCGCCGGAGATGAGCACCTCGGCGCACGCGGTCCCTTCCGGGTAGACGAGCGTCTTCGCTTCCTTGACGATCAGCGCCCGGCGCAGCGGGATCATCATCAGGATCCCGAGCAGGCCGCCGAGGACGCTGACCAGGATCACCTGCGAGATCTCGAGGTTGTAGCCGAGGATCAGCAGCGCCGGCATGGTGACGCCCACGCCGAAGGCGATGCTCTCGCCCGCGCTGCCGGCGGTCTGCGTGATGTTGTTTTCCAGGATGGTCGCGCGGCGGGTGCGGAAGATGCGGCTGAATCCGCGAAAGATGGTGATGGAGAGCACCGCGACCGGGATGGAGGCGCTCACCGTCAGTCCCACTTTCAGCACCAGGTACATGCTGGAAGCGCCGAAGACGATCCCGAGCAGGGCCCCCACTGCCAAGGGGACGGGCGTCAACTCGGGGATGTCCCGGTCGGCGGGAACGAACGGCTGGTGCTCCGCCTCTTCGGCCGTGATCGAAACGCGATCGGCCGTGGCGGCGTGCGGCGCTTTCGATCCGGGCGCTTTCTCCAGCGCGGGCAGCTGCATAGAGGCACATGGGTAGCATGAAGTGGGTGTTCCGGTCACGACGTGCGTGGGTGCGCCCGGGAGGGAATGCGTCGTAGGATTGCCGGGTGTTCAGTGTGAAGCTGGTGGCGCGGCCCGACGCTCGCATGGTCGAGGTGCCGCTCGAGATCGAGGCAGAGCTGCCGCGCGACTTCGAGGGAGCGGCGTTGCTCGCCTCGAGTGGGCTTCCGCGCCGCGTCCGCATCAAGGCGACCAAGGACTCGCTGAAGCTCTCCACGGCCTACCGCGCCGATCAGCTCCTCGGCGACATCGTGCGCAGCGCGCTGCGCGGGGCCGCGAACGACATCATCCGCGTGCAGGACGCGGTGATGAAGTTCATCCGGGCAGTGCGCGAGCGGCGCCAGGACGGCGCCACCCTCCTCGTCTCCAGCAACGGGCGGGGGAAGATCGACGTGGTGGAATCGGGGGTGACCGCGCGTCTCGCGCCCGTGCAGGCAGCGCCGGAGCCCGGGGGTCCGCCTTCGCCGCCCGCGCCGGACCGGTTGGCGGCGCTCGAACGACGTGTCGCGGATCTCGAGGCGGTGGTCAGGCGGACGGCGCAGACCGCCGATCTGGCGGACCGGGTCGCGCAGCTCGAGCAACGGATTCCCACCCCCTCGATCGCGCGCGCGGCGCGCTCGCTCGAGGAACCGGCCGATCCGGCCGGGGAGCGGTCGTCCACACCCCCCCGGCGCGCGACCGCGATCGAGGCTTACGCCGACGGGCTGCGCATGGATCTGCGCGGCCGGGCAGCCGCCGATGCGGCCAAGGCGCGCGGCGAGATGGAGCGCGGGGACAAGGCGGCTGCGCTCGCGGCGGACGCGGAGCTGCTCGGCGCCCCGCAGGACGGCACCGCCCAGCGGCTGCGGGATTCAGCGGCCCAGGCCGCGGCCCGGCAATCGGGTCTGACGCGGCTCGCGGAAGAGATCGAGTTCTACGGCAGCGGCGATCTGCCGGTCGCCGCGCAGCTCCTCGCCAAGCTCGAGGACTCCCGGTCGAGCGATCCGGCGCCCATCCTGGAGGTCATCGCGCAGGCGGTCGCGAACGCAGCCAAGCCCGGCGACCGCGACGGCCGCGCGTCGTGGCTGCAGCGCGCCGCCGCCTTGTTCGCCTGGCAGCTCGTCGAGCCACAACCGGGCGAGTCGCTCGATTCCGGATTCGAGGTGCTCGATTCGGGAGGGACGTCGGTCGCGGCTGTCGTCTGCCCGGGCGTGAAGCGCGCCGACGGCGCCGTGATCGTGCGGCCCCGCGTGCTCGGCGTCGTCGCAAAGCCGCCGGAAGAGGCCCCCGCCTCCGGGGAATCGCCGGCCGCGTCCGAGGCGGACCTCGCGCCCAAGCCCGAGGCCCTCATCACGGCCGAGGCGGCCTCGAGCTCCGGAGTGGCGATCGCAGCCGAGCCGGCCTCGAGCGCCGCCGCAGCGATCGAGGCCCTCGCTCCCCCGGCGGAACCGCCTGCCAGCCTGCCGGCTTCGGCACCGCCTCCGGCGGCCTTGCCTCAGGTGGAGCGGACGACCCCGTTCGCGCTTTTGCCGGCTCCGAACGCATCGGTGCTCTCGCTCCTCGACCTCTCCGCGGAGACCGCGATCGATCCGGAGGAAGCGGCGGCCGCCGCGGCTGCGGCCGCGCGCGTTCCGCGAGTGGTGGCGGATGACGCGCAGATCAGGGACGAAGCGCTGGCGGCGCTCGGAAGCGAACCGGCCCATTACGAGCTCGACGACTCCGACGTGGAGGAGATCCATCAGCTCGTCTATCCGGTGCCGACCGAGTCGAAGCCCGGGTAGTCAGCCGATCTCCGCGAGCAGTCTCTGCGCCGCCGGGTGGCCGGGCCAGATCAGCAGCGCGTCGGCCACCATCCGCTTCGCTTCGTGGCGCGCGCCGGCGTCCTGATTCGATCTCCACCGTTCCCACTGCTCGCGGGCATCGGCGAGCAGCGCCTCCACTTCCGCGCGAAGCTCGCCGGTGCGGTTGGGGTTCAGGAACGGCGCCGAAAGCCGTCCGCTCGCGGCCGCATCGCCCAGTTTGAAGGGATGCAGCGTCCGGTGCCCGTCGCGAGAGCGGACCAGCACGGCGTACCAGCCGCGCGCCTCGCGCGGCGTGACGTTGTCGATCACGCAGGTGACGGTCGGGCCGACGGCGGCGACCGTGGTGAAGTCGGCGCGCCCGGCGAGCGCGTCCGCGAGCTCTTCGCTGAAGATCTGATGGTCGCTCGCGATGATCTCGTAGGCCGCGGCGCGGGGATCGCGTTCCCAATGGATGCGCAAGCCGTCCCAGGTCTGGGTGGCGCCCTGCATGCGCAGCTCGAGGCTGTCCTGCAGCGGGAGCGAAGAAGGCGGCGGGGGGACGTCGGGCGGAACAGCGGGTCGCGGT
Source organism: Deltaproteobacteria bacterium 13_1_40CM_4_68_19 (assembly GCA_001918155.1). Classification (GTDB taxonomy): domain Bacteria; phylum Myxococcota; class Myxococcia; order Myxococcales; family 40CM-4-68-19; genus 40CM-4-68-19. The sequence goes on along the minus strand of MNFJ01000079.1, from coordinate 5,357 downwards.
GGCGGGCCGGCTGCTGCAGGCCGTGCGGGGGTCGGGACGGGGCCCGGAGCTCGGGTTGGGGCGGAGGCCTGTGGCGGCGCCGGAGGCGGGGCTGCGGCCTGTGCCCGGTTCAGCTCCGACAGATGGAACCACTCCGGGCGGCCGCCTTCCGGGAGCGTGCGGAAACGAGCGGGACGGACGGTGCCGTCGGCGAAGACCATGGCGACTCCGTAGTGTCGGGCTTCCCCCGGTGGCGTGATGTCGTCGATCACCGACGTCACGTCGCCGCCCACCTTGGCGACGAAGCACTCCGCGGTGCCGTTCACGGAGGCGGCGGCTTCGAGCTCTTCCGGCAACAGGCGCCGGCAGGCGACGAAGACCTGGTGCGCCGAAGCGCCTTCCAGCGGCGTCCAGGAGAGCCCGATACCGCGCGCGCTCTGCCTCTGCTGCACGAGGACGAGATTGAGGGCCATGAGAGCTCCCCAAGAAGGTGAGGATACCAGCCAGCGCCTCGGCCCCGCCAGCGACGAAAGGGTTGTCATTGACAACCCCCCGATGCTGGTCTATTCCGCGCGCGCTTCGTTCCCCGGGAGGGGGCCGTCCAGATGGCACGCGACCTCGGCACCAAGTACATCTGCTACAAATGCGGCACCAGGTTCTACGATCTGAAGAAGCCGGCGCCCACGTGCCCGAAGTGCGGAGCTGACCAGCGCGACGCCCCGGTGGCGAAGCCGACATCGGGACGCGCCGCGAAGGCCGTGGCGGCCAAGGAACCGGAAGAGGCGGAGATCCCGGCCACGGAGGACGAGGAGCCCGAGGCCGAGGACGAAGAATCCGAAGACGAGGACTAGCCACTCCCGCGCCGAAGGCGCGGGTATGCGGCTATTGTTTTGAGATGGAATGCGCTCTCGCCTACGCGGCCTTTTCCACGCGGGAGTTCTTCAGCCAGTCCGGGACCCGGTCCTTCCGGTAGATGAAGATGGCGTCGTAGGGGCAGGCCTTCTCGCATTCGCGGCAGCCGGTGCAGTTCTTCTCGATCACGCTGACCACGCCGAGGAAGCTGTTCGGGTCCTTCACGTGCACCATCTCCAGCGCCTCGAACGGGCACCGCTCGACGCACTTCTCGCAGCCGGTGCACGCCTGCTCGTACACGAAAGCGAGCGGGCGCTCGTTCTTCTTCAGCATGTGCTGCACGTTGCCGTACTGGTCGAGGATGGCGTCGACCGGGCAGACCGGCCCGCAGGCGCCGCAGTCGATGCAGAGCTCCGGCCAGATGATGTGCAACGCCTTGCGCTCGCCGGTGATCGCGTCGGTGGGACACCGCTTCACGCAGGCCGTGCAACCGATGCAGGTCTCGATGATGCGAAACGCCATGGCCGTCTTCTATACAGGCAATCGGTAGAGCATCCAATATACGACGACGCCGGTCACTGGCACGTACGCACGCCCACACGGGGAACGTCCAGAGGGCCAGCCGCCTGTCACCCGCGCCCCCCTGCGGTGAGGGCGCGCGCGTCGCGGAGCAGGCGATCGCGATCGTCGGCGTCGTAGTACCCGCGGATGCGCCCCATGCGGTCGACGAGCACCAGCCGTTCGCCGTGCATGATGTCGAATGCTGCCTGGCGCGGATCGGCATCTTCGGGCGCCATCTTCGCCATCGCGATGTGGAAACCGCGCACCACCGTTCGCTCGACTTCCTTCTGCTCGCCGGTCAACGAGCGCCACAGGCCGCGACGGGCCCCGAAGGTCTCGCCATACTCCTTCAGCTTCTGCGGCGTATCGCGCTCGGGGTCCACGCTGATGGAGAGCAGCCCGATGTTGCCCCCCTGCTCCAGCGGGACCAGGCGGTCCTGCAGCTTCTTCATCTTCGCCTGCAGGCGCGGGCAGGCATCCGAACAGGAGGTGAAGACGAAGTCGGCGACCCAGACGCGGCCCAGCAGGTCGTCCCGGCCGAACGGCTTTCCGTCCTCGGCGACCAGCGAGAACGCGGGGAGCTCGCCGAGCATCGGCAGATCGGGCGCGATGGACCGGCGGAAGAAGAGCGCGCCGACCGGGACCGCCAGCGCGAGCGCGGCGAACGCGACCCAGCCGGGGTGGAGCACGAGCCTTCCGGGCTTCTCGGCAACAGCTTGCATGCCGCGCACTTATACTCCAAAAACATAGTCGCAAAGCCGCACTTCGTGCGGCAGGGGTCATCGCGTGAGCAGCTTTTCGCGGTCGAACAGCCGGACCGCGACCGCGATCAGCGCCACGTCCGCCGCCGCGACGCCGGCGGCGAGCGCGAAGTAGAAGCGGGGTCCGAGCGCGATGCGCCCGGCGAGCTGGAACACGAGCAGCGCCAGAAGCGGCAGCACCGTGCTGGCTGCCAGGTTCTGCGCCGCGCGCGGATCCAGCACCCGCGAGGAGACCACGACGGCCGTCGCGTTTCCGAAGAGCGCCAGCAGCGGTGAAAGGACCAGGGTCCCGAACAGCCAGGCGGGGTCCGGCAGCAGCATATGGCCGGCGATGGCGTCGATCCCCAGGCAGAACAGCGCCGCGGCGATCCAGGTGATCGCGAGGGCGGGCAACATCGCCGCCACGCTCTTGCCCGCCACGATGCTGAGGGTGCCAACCGGCGTCGCCAGCAGGGGCTCGAGCGTGCGTCGCTCCCGTTCGCCCCCGATCGACTGGGCCGCGAGCAGGACCGCGAGGAAGATGGGCAGGACGAGGAACATCGGCAGCCAGTTGCGCGCCAGCACCGAGGCGACTCCCGCCGCGACCCCCGCGGGTTCGTGCACCCCGTAGACGTCCTGGACGAAGAGCAGCGCCTGCTCCGGCGCGGCCCGGACGAGCCAGGCGAGCAGCGCGATCGGCACCGCCACCACGGTCGCGGGGAGCGAGGCCATCGAGAGCAGCAGGACCGGCGAGCGGCGGACCTCGAGCAGTTCCTTGCGGATCACCACGCCGATCATCGCTCGCGCGCCTCCGCCAGGAGCTGCAGCCAGGCATCTTCGAGCGGATCGCGATGCGGAGCGACTTCCGCGATGCGGGCTCCCGCGCGCACCAGCGCGGCGACGATCTCCGGCACCTCGGCTCGCGGCTCGATCAAGAGGGTGCTCCCGGAGAGCCGCAAGGAATGACAGAGGCCCCGCACGCCGTCCGGCGCGAACGGCGCCGCGAGCTCGATGCGCAGCAGGCTCCCGCGGCGGATCTCGTGGATTGCGACCAGCCGTCCGGCGATGAACGCCGCCCGGGAACAGAGGCGCTCGACTTCCTCGAGATGATGCGTGCAGAGGACGATCGTCGCGTGGTCCGCCGCCAGTTCGGCGACCACGCTGCGCACCTCCCGGGTCGCCTCGGGATCGAGCCCGACGGTGGGCTCGTCGAGAAGGATGACCTCGGGGTCGTGCACCAGCGCGCGGGCGATGGCGAGCTTCTGCTTCATCCCGCGCGACAGCTCGGCGAAGGGCCGATGGGCGTGCTCGCGCAGGGCGAATCGATCGAGCAAGGCGTCGCACCGGCGGGCGGGCTGGCGCGCCGTCTGCAGGCGCGCGAAGTACATGAGGTTCTCCCGCGCGGTCAGCCGGTCGTAGAAGCCCGGCGACTCCGTGAGCAGCCCCACGCGCGCTCGCAGCTCCGGCCCGCCGGGACGGCCCGCCGCGATCGAGTGTCCGGCGACGCGCGCGGTGCCGGCGTCCGGGGCATAGAGGCCGGCGAGCATGCGCAGCGTGGTGGTCTTGCCGGCGCCGTTCGGCCCGAGCAGGCCGAAGACCTCGCCGCGCTCGACCGTGAAGGAGACGTCGCGGCACGCCGGGCGGCCGCCGAACGATTTCGCCAGAGCGTCCGCCTCGATGGCCGCCAAGCGGCGGCGATTCTACCTCAGCCTTCCGCCTTGCCCGGAGTCTTTTCCGGGCCGGGCCGTTGCGCCTCGTCGTGCGCTCCGGACTCTGCGGACCCGGGCGTCTTGCCCGCCGGGTCCTGCACGATCGCCGGATTGAGCGCATTGCCGGAAGGCGGCAGCGAGCCGTCCGCGTTCGGCCTTGGCTCGACTCCGCTGCGGGTCTCGCCGGTGCCGATTCCGCGCTCGTTCTTGATCACTTTGATGTCGTTGTCCGCCATGGCGTAAACCTGCGCACTCCGATAGAAGGACGCGATGCGCCAGCGGGCGGACGTGGTGGTGGTCGGCGCAGGCCACAACGGGCTCGTCGCCGCACTGATGCTCGCGAGGCGGGGGCTCGACGTCCTCGTCCTGGAGGAGAAGGAAGTGGCCGGGGGCGCGGCGCGCACCGAGCGTCCCTTCAGGCGCGTGCCCGGCCTGTCGACCTCCACCGGGGCCTACCTGCTCGGGCTCATGCCGCCCGAGCTGCTGCGCAAGCTCGATCTGCAGATGCCGCTGCTGCGGCGTGACCCCCACTACTTCCTTCCCACCACCGGCAAGAAGTACCTCCTGTTCGGATCGGACGCCGCCGCGATGAAGGAGCAGTTCCTCGCCTTCTTCAGCGAGCAGGACTGGCGCGCGAACGAGGAGCTGCAGCGGGAGATCGCGCAGCTGCGCGAGGACGTGGCGCCGACCTGGCTCGAGGAGCCGCTCTCGATCGAGGAGACCGCGGAAAAGTACGTCCGTCCCGCGCTGCGGCGGGTGTTCGTCGATCTGTGCCGCAAGCCCGTGGGGCACTATCTGGACCGATTCGAATTCCGCAGCGACCTGCTCAAGGCCATGTACGCCGTGACCGACGGATTCTCCGGCCTGAACGGGGATTGGGACACGCCGGGAACGGGGATGAACTTCCTCGTCCACAACATGTGCCGGCTGCCCGGCAGCGACGGGACGTGGATGATCGTGAAGGGCGGCATGGGCGCGGTGACCGCGCGGCTCGCGGCCGCGGCGGTCGAAGCGGGCGCCACCATCGAGACCGGCCGCGCGGTGCAAGCGATCGCGCCCGCGCCGCTCGCCGTCCACTTGCGCGGCGGCGGCGAGGTCCGGGCCCGGGCGGTGGTGGTGAACGCCGATCCGTTCCGGCTGCGCGATCTGATCGGCCGCGAGAACCTCCCCGGTGCGTGGAATGCCAGGGTCGACGGCTACCGGCGGGATGGCACGACGTTCAAGGTCAACCTCGCCCTCGTCGATCTGCCTCGCTTCACCTGCCTGCCGGAGGATCGCGGCCAGTTCGCCAGCACCATGCATCTCTTGCCGGACGAGCCCGAGGTGATGGGCGCGATGCGCGAGGCCTTCGCCGACGTGAAGGCGGGCCGGCTGCCCAGGTTCCCCACCATCGAGTGGTACGTCCACACCACCGTCGATCCCTCGCTGCGCGACGCGGCCGGGCACCACAACTCGGCGCTCTTCGTGCAGTGGGTGCCCTACCAGTTGAAGGGGACCACCTGGGAGGCCGAGCAGG
>MNFJ01000184.1 GCA_001918155.1 Deltaproteobacteria bacterium 13_1_40CM_4_68_19 | reverse complement strand
CGCGCCAGCAGCTGCAGATGACCGCTCAATGCGTTCAGGGGGTTCCCCAACTCGTGCGCGATGGTGCCGGCGAGCTGTCCGAGCGCGGCGAGGCGTTCCTGGGAGGTGAGATCGCGGCGGGCGGCGACGAGCAGCTCGTTCAGCTCCTCGAGGTCCCGGTTCTTCTTCGTCAGCTCGGCGGTCGCCTCCTCGATCTTCTTCGTCAGCTCGGCGTTGAATCCGCGGATCTGGGCGAGCATGCGGTTGAACCCGCGGGCGAGATACGCCAGCTCGTCGCCGCCCTCCCGAGGTCCGGGCGCGTGCACGTCGAGCAGTCCGCCCTCCACCGCGCGCATCGTGAGCTGCAGGGCGGAGACGCGGCGGATGAGGATCCGCCCGAGCAGGATCCAGAACGCCACGACGAGGAAGACCGACGCGCCCATCGCCACCTGCAGCAAGGCCTTGCGCTCGGCGGCGACCAGGTGCTCCGCCTCCGCCAGCGATGCCAGCAGCACCAGGCGCGCCTTGGCGCCTCGCGCATCGTTGAACGGGGCCACGAGCTGCAGCGCTCGACCGGAGTCCGGATCGTCGATCACTTCGCCGGCGAGCCGCGTGGCCGGACCGCGCCAGCGGGTGAAGACGATGCCGCCCGCCTCGATGTGGGCCGCGGTGAAGTCGGCGTCGATCCCCAGGGCCGCCTGCCGGGCCAGTTCCGCGCGCAGGATTCCCCGATGGGTCCGGACGGTCGCCGCCAGCTCTTCGGAGATCTGATCGTCGTCGTTCCCCGCGTGCTTCAGGGCGAGAGTGGTGGCGCTCGCCAGCTCGGCGGTGCGCTTGCGGATCTCCTCCTCGACGGACCGCTGCGCGATGCGCAGGCCGAGCGCGCTGGCGACGAGCAGAGTGGCGGCGAGGACCGCGGTGAAGAGGAGCACCAGCTGGAGCCGCAACGACATCCAGCCGTGTTGTAATACGGAGCGGTGGTCCCGCTCTACGGCGCCGGCGGAAGCTTCTTTTCCGCCTCGGGCTCCTCGACCTCGTTGAGCCCCTTCTTGAAGCCCTTGATGGCCTGACCGAGGCTGGCGCCAAGCTGCGGAAGCTTCGACGGCCCGAAGAACAGCAGCGCAAGCGCCAGCACCACGAGGATCTCGCCGAAACCGAGCCGCATGAAATGCCTCCACTTGGGTGACTAATGCCAAGCAAGCGCCACGCCAAGGACAATTCTGTCGCAGACGAACGGAGTAGCGCAACCACTTCCTGCGCCGGCGTCGCCTGGGGACGGAACGAAATCTCGCGCCCGCCTTGCCCCTTCCGTTAGGCTGGTGGGGTGCTGCTCGCGCTGCTGCTGCTTCTCGCGGACGCGCTCCCGGCGCAATCCCGGCTCGAGGCCTCCGTGCTCGACGGAATCGCAGGGTCATGCCCGGGACGGAGCGTGGCGATCGACGCCGATCTGACCCGGGCTTGCCGCGCTTTCGCGGCCGCAGTGCAGGCGGGCAGAGCCCCGGTGAGCGGGCCGGCAGCGTCGTTTTTCGCTTCGCTCGAGTCCTACGAGCCCTCACCGGTCGCCGGCATCGCGACCGTCAGCCCGTCGTCGCGCGCCGATCGCGCCGCGGGCGAGCTTTATCCGAAGACCTGCCGGTTCAGCCGCGTCGGGGTGGCTGCGGCGGAGTTGCGGGACGGCAGCGCGGTGGTCTGTGCGCTCACGGCGTTCCATGGCACGACCCTCTCGCACATTCCGGGCCGTGTTGAGGCCGGGCAATCCGTGAACGTCTCGGGCACGCTGGAACAGGGGCTCGGGAACCCGCGGCTCTACATCACCCGGCCTTCGGGCGAGGTGGAGGAGATGAAGCTGGGCGGCTCCGGCACCGCGTTCTCGACTCGGGTCCTGCTCGGGGAGCGCGGCGAACACTCCATCGAGGTGCTCGCCGACGGAGCCGGAGGCCCTCAAGTGGCTGCCGTCCGGCGGGTTTTCGCCGGAGTCGTCCCCCCCTCCAGGCCGCCGCCAGAGGGGCGTGTGCGCGAGGGTCTCGGCGGCGTCGAGGAGGCCATTGCTCGGTTGCGCGCGTCGCGCGGACTGCCGCCGCTGGTTCGCGACCGCGACCTCGACGCGGCGGCCGAGGCACACAGCCAGGAGATGGCGCGCACGCGAACGTTCGCGCACGTGCTCCCGAGCGATGGATCCCTGGGCGATCGGCTGCGCGCCCGCGGTTACGCCTATCGGAGCATCGGCGAAAACATCGGTCTTTCCAGCGATGTAGGTACCGCGCACGAGGCCATCGCCGGATCGCCCGCGCACCTCGCGAACATGCTCGACCCGAGACACCGCCGCCTCGGCCTTGGCGCGGCGAGCGGGCTGACCGCCGACGGTGCCGAGGGAGTGTACCTGACCGAGGTGTTCGCAGTGCCCATCGTCGGGATCCCTGACCCCGTTGCGGAGGTGGCACGCTTCATCGCGGCGGAGCGGAAGAGGCGGGGTCTGCCTCCATTGCAGCGCGATCCGGCGCTGGATGGCGTCGCTGACCAGGAAGTCCGCGTCACGGCAGAGGCGGATCAGATGAAGCTCGACCGGGCGCTGGCCGGACGCGCCCTGCAAAGGACAGAAGGCCTGTCCAGCGCTGTCGCGGAGCTGTACGTGGCCAGCGCGCCCGAGGAGGTCGGCTCCTCGAAGAACCTCTCCGAGCGGAAATGGACCCGCATCGGCGTCGGAGCGCTGTATGCCAGCTCGCGCCAGTACGGCGCCGGGCGGTTGTGGGTACTGCTGCTCTACGGGCGTTAGTCGAGGCCGCCGAAGCCGGCTTAGCGACTATCCTTGAGCGCGAACCGTGCCGGCACTGGTCAGGAAGTGTGTTCCGGTCCCGCGGAACATTCTGTTGACTTCCGCGGCAGCCGAGTGCGTTCTACGCCGACTTGCGCTGGGTTGCGAAAGCCTCGATGGAGTTCTCGGGAGATACGTGGGTCAAGGTGTAGTTCGGGCAACGCACGCAGGTGAAGCTGTTCCAGCCGCGCTTGACGGCCTCGTTCAGGCACTCGTCATAGGCGGTGCAGAAAAGGTTGCGATGAGCCTCGACCGACATCTTCTTGTTGCCCTCCAGATTGATGGGCGTCGTCATCTCGGTCGGAAACGGCTTCGCCAAAAGCGGCATTCGAACGAACCTCCTTGCGAGGCGCGGGCATATAACAGAACGCGTCAAGCTTCGCCACCTTGGACGACGGCAAGCGCCGCAATCTGGGCAGCCGCCGCAAACGGCGCAAGGGGACGGATCGTCGAGTGAATCTCAGGCTCCGGGCGATGGCAACGATGCTGGTCTTCTTCCCGCAGCGAGTGGTTGGCGCAGAAGATGCCGCCGTTCAAGCGGGCGCTCTGCTGACCGCCGGGAGACCGGCCGACGCCGAAGCCATGGCATCGGGTTGCGCGGCCCCCGAATGCCGCCTGGTGGTGGCGCGAGCCCTGTTCGCCCAGGGAAGGCTGAATGAAGCCGCCTTGGCAGCCGGCAGCGCCGGAGAGACGGGTCCGCTGGCGGCGTACGGGCAGGTCCTCCGCGGCGAGGCGCTGCTGCTCTCGGGATCGCCCGCCGAGGCCGTGGAACCGCTCCGGGTGGCGGCAACCTCCGACGGGCCCCCTTCCCTGCGCGCCTCCGCCTTGCTCGCGGACGCGCTGCTCGCGACGAGCAATTTCGCCGCCGCTCGCCAGATGGCCCAGCGGGCGGCGGCGCTTCCCGGACAGCCGATCGACGTGCAGGCCGCGATGGCGTGGGTCCTCGCGCAGGCCCTCCGCGGCGAGCCCGAGCGTGAGCAAGAGGCGGCTCAGGCGTTGAGGAATTTCTGGCTGCAGCACCCCGAGCACCCGGCGGCGGAGACCGCTCGCGCAATGCAGCGCGAACTCGGCGTCGCGCTACCCGAGCCTTCGGGTCGCGAGCTGCTGCTGCGCGCCTCTCGGTTGCTCGCGGCGGGCCAGCCAGCTGCGGCAGTGGCGCAAGCGGAGGTCGCGGCCGGAATGCTTTCCGGAGAGGATCGCGCCGAGGCGCTCCTGGTGCACGCGCGCGCCCTCGCCGCCGACGGCCGGCGCGGCGAGGCGGCTGCGTCGCTCGAAGAGGCGTGGGCGCAGGGCAACGTTCACGTCCAGGCGATCGCCGGAATGCTCCTCGCTCGCGACCGGGCCCGGCGCGGGCGGGAAGCCGAGGCGATCGACCTCGCGGATGCCGTCGCGAAGGGCTTTCCCACCTCTCCAGAAGCGGAAGAGAGCGTTCTCTTCGCGGCGCGGCTGCTCACGGACGGCGGAAAGCGCAAGCAAGCGCGCGCGCGGCTCGCCCGGCTCGCCGCGAAGCGCGCCGGCCCCAACGCGTCCCTCGCGCGCTGGACGCTCGCCTGGATGTCGTACCAGGACCACCTCCGGGACGCGCCCGAGCGATTCGCCGAATTCGCCGCGAGCGCGTCGGGCGATGAGGAGCGCGCGCAGGGGCTGTACTGGCAGGCCCGCTGCGGAAAGGCGCGCGCTGCGAAGACGCTCTACCGGCGCGCGGCGGAGCTGGACCCGCTGGGTTGGTACGGCCTGCTCGCGCGAGAGCGCCTGGGCGAAGTGAGCGAAGATCCCGCCCCGTTTCCCCCTGCTCGAACCGTGCCACCCGACGGCCTGCCGGCCCCGCTCACGGTAGCGGCAGAGCTGGCGACGCTCGGTTTCCTCGCCGAGGCGTCGGCAGAGGCAGACTGGTTCGTGCAGCACCACGCCGGGGACGCCGGGGTGGCGGCCCTTCCCATCTATGAGAGAGCCGGCCGCGCCGATCGCGCGGTGCTCCTCGCCATCGCGTTGCTCGGCGATCGCGGCCCGCGCGCGCCGCGGTCCGTTCTCGAGGGCGCCTACCCGGCTGCGTTTCCGGCGCAGGTGGCACGCGCGGCGGGGCGCACCGGCATCGATCCGTACCTGGTGCTCGCGGTCATGCGCCGCGAGAGCCTGTTCAAGCCAGACGTGCGCAGCGCCGCGGGCGCGGTCGGTCTGTTGCAGCTCCTGCCCGCGACCGCGCGGCGGGCGGCCGTCGTCCTCGGGCGTCCGCCGCTGCGGGACGAGCAGTTGGTCGATCCGGGGACCGCGATCGATCTGGGCGGGTGGTACCTTTCGGAGCTGATCGGGAGGTTCGGCGATCCCGTGGTCGCCCTCGCGGCGTACAACGCCGGTCCGCGCGCGGCGGCGCCGTGGGCGGCGCGCGCGGCGGGGCGGCAGCTCGACGAGTGGGTGGAGAACATTCCGTATCGGGAGACGCGCAGGTATGTGAAGGCGGTGGTCGGGGCTTGGAGCGCGTACAGAATTCTCGCGGGTGGATCGGCGCCGCGGCTGGCGGAGACGGTGCCGGCGCCCAAGTCCGGGGCGAATTTCTAGGTCTTCAGACAACCGCCAGGGACGCCGAGGCTGTTCCTTAGAGAAGCTTTTGCTGATCGCCGGGCCGGTGGAGGGCTTCCAGGATCGAGGGCCCGTATTGTTCAAGGCGGAAGGCATCCATCCCCTCGACGCGCGACAGCGCGTCGAGGTGCGAGGGGTTGGCGCGGGCGATGGCCCAGAGGACGGCGTTGGGGGCGATGACCTGGACTTCGACCTTGCGGGCCTCGGCGCGGCTCCGGCGCCAGGCGCGCAGGCGCTGGTAGCGGTCCTCGACTTCGGGCGGCGGCGCGCCGGGAGAGCCGCGGCGCCACTGCGGGCCGTTGCCTCCGCCGGGGCGTGGGCGCGGGATCGGTTCGGCCGACAGCCCCTTCTTCACCGCTTCCAGCACCTGCGGGCCCACCTTCTTCAGCGCGCCCAGCGAAGTTCCGGGGACGCGAAGCAGCTCCTCCTCGCCCTTCGGCTGCCGCCGCGCCGCCTCGGCGAGGAAGAGGTCCGAGAGCACCTTGAACGGGGGCCGGTTCAGATCGCGCGCCCGCCGGTCGCGCAGCAGATACAGCTCGCGGAGCACGGCGCGGCCGCGGCCGTCCAGGGCCCGCGCCGCCTTCATCCGCTGCCATCCTTCCGGATCGAATTCGCGAGGGCGTGGCTCCTTCGCGATCAGGCGCGCGAATTCGGCCTCCGCCTCGGCGAGCAGCTGCCGCGCACCGAGCTCCTCGCCGAGCTTCTCCCGCAGCGGCAGCAGGTAGCTGACGTCGGCGAACGCATACTGGAGCTGCTCGGGCGAGAGCGGCCTCTTTCCCCAGTCGCTGCGCTGCTCGTCGACGGCGAGCTGCACTCCGAGCTGATCGCCGAGCAGGTCGTGCAAGCCCACCCTGTCGATCCCGAGCGCCTTCGCGGCGGCGTGGGTATCGAAAATGCGGCCGAAGGAGAATCCGTAATCACGTTTCATGCAGAGCACGTCGTACTCGGCGGCGTGCAGGACGCATTCGCGCGCCCGATCGGCGAGCAGCGGCAAGAGCGGCGCGACCCCGAGCGCGAGGGTGTCGATCGCCCAGTCCGCCTCCGGAGTCGAGATCTGCAGAAGGCAGACCTTCTCGTAGTAAGCGTGAAACCCGTTGCTCTCCGTGTCGAGCCCGACCCGGGCGCTGTGCGCCACGTCTTCCACGCAGGCGGCCAGCTGTCCCGGGCTTTCGACGAGCTGCTGGAGGCGATCCACGACGGCTGGCTTTACCACGCGCTCCCGCGCTGCTGAATCTCCTTCAGCACCGCGCGCACCGGTCCACGCGCCTTCAAGAGCCTCAGGTCCTGCGCGAGCCCCGCCGCCGAGCGGTAGAACAGCAGCGCTTCCGGCGGCGGCTTGATCGTCAAACCGATGCGGGGATCGCTGCGGAAGGCCCGTCTGACGTCCTGCACGAGCCCATCCGACCCAAAGTCGTACTCCTCGCTCGCGATCGGCCGCTGCACGATGTCGGCGAGCTTCTGACAGAACTCGAACGCGTCCTCCTCGTCGTCGCCGAGGAAACGAAAACCCGCCTTCTTCAGCATGGGCCCGACGTCGGGATGGACGCGGCCCGCTGCGTTCTCCTCGAGGAAGATGCGATAGACCGAGCCGAACCGCTCCGAGAGCATCTTGGTCGAGCCGAAGTCGACGACGCCGAGCCTTCCCCGCGGAAGCACGAAGAAGTTGCCGGGGTGCGGGTCCGAGTGCACCAGGCGCGCCGCGTAGAAGGGACCCCAGATGGCGAAGATCAGCAGGCGCGCCACGCGGAAACGTTCATCGCCGGGCGCGTCCGATTCCATGAGCTCCAGCAGCGGTTGGCCGTGAATTCGCTCCAGGCAAAGGACGCGCCGCGCGCTGCGCTCGTACACGACCTCGGGCACCACCAGCTCGGGATAGCGCGCCGCAGCCTCCCGATACGCATCCGCTTGCGCCGCCTCCTGCCCGTAGTCCAGCTCGCGCAGGAGCGCGGCTCGCAGCTCGTCATAGTAGGGGCGGCCGTCGAGCGCGTCGCCGGTCAGGGCGAAGCCGCGGACGAGCACGGCCGCGTTCGCGAGATCGTTCTGCAACGCCTTCTCCACGCCGGGGTACTGCACTTTCACCACCACTTCCCGGCCGTCCTGCAGGCGCGCGGCGTGGACCTGGCCGAGAGACGCCGCGGCCAGTGGCTCCCGCTCGAAGTGCGCGAACAGCTCGTCGGGGAAGCGCCCGAGCTCGGCCCGCACCACCTCGGCGACCTGCGCGAACTCCATCCGTTGCGGCGCCTGCGAGAGCAGCCTCGCCACCACGCTGCGCGCTTCCTCGGGCAGCGCGTCGGGATCCATCGCGAGCGCCTGACCGAGTTTGAGCGCCGCTCCTTTGAGCTCCCCGAGGGTGGCGAGGATGCGCTCGCCCGCCTTGCGCAGATCGTCGCGCGGACTGCCGCTAGCGGCGAGCTTGCGCCGCGCTTGCGCCGCCAAAAGGTCGCCCGTGGTTCGCGCCGTCAAATACGCGAGCCGGCTGAGCCTTCGCAGCCGGCCCGCGGGAACGTGTTCGTCGTCGGCCATCCTCGGTGGTAGCGTAATGGCGGAGCGCGCCCGGTGCATCCGCGGGCAACGGCGTGAAATGGGACACCCGACGTGGTATGGGGCGCCGCTCATGTCGCCGCCGGGCAAGCTGGGAGCGGGAAGCGCCATCCTCGCGTACGTCGCGCTCTGGGTCGGGATGGTCATGATCGGCGGACCGGCGCAATTCCGCGGGCTCGTGAGCGGCCTGTGGATAACGGAGGCGCTGGCGATCGCGCTTCCCGCGGCTTTCACGCTCGGCGTCGCCGGGGTCCGCTTTCTTCCCTGGCTCGGACTTCGGCGGCCCTCCTGGAAGCACGCGCTGATCGCGGCGGGACTCGCCGCCGCGAATCAGCCGGTCGTGTCGTTCCTCACCTGGATGGCGCACGGAGTGTTGCCCCGCGCGGTGGTGGACGACTTCGATGCCAAGCAGCGGCTGCTCGACACCGTCTTTCGCGCGAACGCAATCCCGATGCTGATCACGGTGATGCTCGCGGCCCCCCTCGGCGAGGAGCTGTTCTTCCGCGGATTCGCGCTCCCCGCACTGCGCCGGAGCTGGGGACCGCTCGCGGCGTTGCTGGTCAGCGGAGCACTCTTTTCGCTCTTGCACAGAGACGAAGTGGGGTTCATCGGGCTGATGGAGATCGGCGTGTTGCTGGGAGCGCTCCGCTGGTGGAGCGGGTCATTGTGGACGGCAATGATCGCCCACGCCGTGAACAATGGGATCGCCGGCGGGGCCTTCCTGCTCGGATGGGAGGATCCGGATCTCCCGCCACCTCCACAAGTCCTCGCGCTCGGCGCGACGCTGTTCATCGCCGGAGCGTGGCAGCTGGCGCGGCTGCTGCGCCGGCCGATGCCCGACGACGCGGAAGAGGTCCCTGGAGGTCCCGGGAAGGGCGCGGCCGCCGCGCTCGGCCTCGCCTGGATCGCCGCGGTGATCTGGGGGCTGCGCCTCGTGCTCGCGCTGCGCAGAGTCTAGAGAGCCGAAGGTGCGGGTTTGCGGCTACGCTCCAGGCTGTACCGGTCATGAGAATGTGTTCTAGAGCTTCCGCACCCTCGAGACACGAAGCTGCGGGCCCGACATCCCGATCCCGAATCCCTCGTCGAGCGAACCCTCGACCTCCACCCGCGCTCCTTTCGCCGACTTCAGATCGCCCTTGGAACCGATCAGCGTGTAGCGCGTGCCGTCATCCGCCGTCAGCCGCCAGAGCCCGCCTTCAAGATCGACGAATTCCACCGTGCCGGTGACTTTCATCGCAGCGGCTCCCGCGAGAGCAGACCGCGTCCGGCCATCCACGCGATGAATGCGCTCGCCAGTAGCCAGAACGGCATCAGCAGCGCCGGCATCCAGGGCAGCGCCACCGTCCGCCAGATCGCGGCGTGCAGGAGCGTCCCGGACCATCCGAACGCGAGTCCTGCGGCGGCCGCGCCGAACGCATTCTGCAGCGGACGCGATGCGAGTCGCGCCGGCACCGCCAGCGCGAACGGGACCAGCGCGCTCCACCCGACGTAGCCGGCGAGCGGACCGAGAAAGCGCTGCGGCCAGGCGGCGGGAGGCAAGGCGAGGAACGACAGCAGCGAAATCCGCTCGCCGGCGAAGGGAGCGAGCATCGCCATCGCGCCGGCCCCGGCGCCGAGCCCTGCCCAGAACAGCGGGCCAGCCTTCTCGCTCGCGCGGATCTGGCCGACGGCGCGCGCGTGCCGCAGGGCGAACCAGGCCCCGAACACGGCGAACGCGAGCCGCCACAATCCCCACCAGAGCGTCGCCTTGCGCACTGCGGCCGCGGCGTCGACCAGCCCGGAGCCGTATTTTTCGCGGTTGCCGTCCGGCGCGTCGTGCGCCGTGCTGCGGAGCACCTCCTCGACGGCGAGCGGCGCGGAGACGCCGAGCGACATCACCAGCGCGGCCGCTCCTGCGACGTGCGGCGTCGCCATGCTGGTCCCCTGGAACCAACGATAGGCCGACTCCGTGGTGCTTCCCTCCGCCAGCGTCTGCTGCAGCACGCCGGCTTCTTCGCCCTGGGACTTGTCTCCGCCCGGCGCGGCGATGGCGATCTCCGGTCCGAACGAGCTGTACGGAGCGAGGCGGCCTTGCGGGCCTACCGCGCTCACCGCGAATGCGCCGGGATACGCCGCGGGATAGGAGACGCCGCGCGATCCGCTATTTCCCGCGGCGCACACGACCACCGCCCCTCGCCGGTGCGCGTACGCCACGGCGGTCGCCATGGCGAGCGAGCGTCCACCGCCACCGAGCGACAGGTTCAGGACCCGCGCGCCGTGGTCCACCGCCCAGCGGATCCCTTCCGCGATGGCGTGCGAGGTCCCGCTGCCGGCCGCCGACAGCACCTTCACCGGCATCAGCCGCGCCTGCGGCGCCATCCCGGCGACGCCCTTGCCATTGCCGGTGCTCTGCGCCACCGTCCCCGCGACGTGCGTGCCGTGGGCGTGGTCATCGCGCGCGTCGTCGTTGTTGGCGACGAAGTTCCATCCCTTCACCAGGCGGGCGGGGTCGAGATCGTCGACGGGATAGATGCCCGTGTCGATGACGGCGACCGTGACGCTCTCGCCTCGGGTGGCGTCCCAGGCCCGCTCGGCGCCCGCGGCCTTGAGGTGCCACTGCTTCGAGAAGTCGGGATCGTCCGGAACCCACGTTGCCTGGTAGCGAACCACCGGCTCCGCCCAGATCACGTCGGGACGAGCGCGAAGCTGGGCGAGCACCTCCGCCTCGGTGCCCGGCTCCACCTCCAGCTCGACGTCGTACTCGGGCGAGAGCGCGTCGCCGTACAGATCGTCTTCCTGCTCGGCCTGATCGACCACCTTCCCGGGCACCGCCGCGCGCTCGCGCAGCTCGACTTCGATCAGGCCGGGCACCGCGTCGTCGCTGAGCTCCATGACCGGGGCGGGGGTACGCGAGCAACCGGCCAATCCGAGGAGGAGCAGCACCGCGATGGCGACGGCGGCTACGATCGCCCGCTCGCGCAGGGCCGGACGCGCGCCGAGAGTGCTCCCCCACATGGTCCGCAGCATAGCCTTCACCCCTGGCCAACGCGACGGCGGCAGCGTTATTTCGCTGAACGCGCAGGGATCATTCCGGATCTGTGTCGAGCTCGAGCGGCTCGCCGTCTCCCGGATCCAGCTCCAGCTCGGGGGCGACGCCTCCTCCTTCCGGCGCATCCGGTGGAGCAATGTAGTCGGATCGATCACCGCGCAGCCATGCGGCGACGGTCTTTCCCAACTCGGTGAGCCCTCGCCCGAAAAAATGGTCCGAGTGGGGGATGATCTCCAGCCGGGCTCCGTCGGGGGGCCGCAGCGCGCGCCGGTCGCAGTACGAGTCCTGGTGCGCGCAGACGACGAGCAGCGGCTTTCGCAGCGCGGAGATCGCTCCGAAATCATAGAGCTGCGTCGGCGGGGCGATCAGGACCAACCGCCCCACCCGCGATTCCTCGGCCGCCTCGAGCGCCACGGCCGCTCCGAAGCTGTAGCCGACCGCACAGACTTCGGTCATCTGCGTGCTCGCCAGCAGATGCTCGCAGATGCGCTGCAGATCGGCGACCTCCTCCCGGAGATCGGCGAAGTGCCCGCTGCCCGCCACATGCCGCGAAACGCCGCGCGATGCGCCCACGCCGCGATAGTCGAAGCGCATGGTCGGATGTCCCGCGCGAGTGAGGGCCCAGGCGAGCTCCGCGACCACAGGCGAAAGCATGCTTCCCCCGAGCGCTGGGTGCGGCGCGGCGATGACGCAGGGCGGCTCGCGCGTTCCGCGGTGGTAGAGCGCATCGAGCTCTCCGACGACCACGCTGCGCTCCAGGTATTGGCCGGAGAGGACCATTTCAGTCGCCTTTGCGGAAGACGAAGAACTTCAGATACCTTCCTTCGGGAAACGCGAGCAGGGCGGGATGGTCGGGAGGCTGCCGCTTCTCCTCCAGCAGTTGCAGCTGCGCGTGGGTCTTCGCCGCCGCCTCCCGGATCGCGCCGGTGAACTCATCGGGCGAGACGCGCGCCGAGCAGGAAGCGGTGGCGAGGATGCCGCCCGGGGCGAGCGCTTCCAGCGCGACGCGGTGGAGCGACGCATAGCCATCGAGCGCGGCAGGCACCGCTTTCTGCGACTTCGCGAACGCCGGTGGATCGAGCACGATCAGATCGAACGGCTTGTCGGCGCCGCGCAGGAATTCGAGAACGTCGGCGCCGACGAAACCATGCTTCGCCGGATCGAGCCCGTTCAGCTCGAAATTGCGCCGGGCGAGCCGGATGGCGGCGGCGTCGCGGTCGATCGAGACGACCTCGCGGGCGCCGCCGAGGGCCGCGCTGACCGAGAAGCCGCCCGAGTACGAGAAGCAGTTGGCCACGCGCGATCGGCCGCGCGCGAATCGCCGCAGCGCCAGACGGTTCTCGCGCTGATCGAGGAAGTAACCGGTCTTCTGACCGGCGCGGACGTCCACCGCGATCCGCATTCCGTGCTCGCGCACGATGAGCTCGGCGGGCGGCTCCGCGCCCCAGAGCGCCTGCCCTTTGCCGGCCGGTGATTCGCGGTCGCCCAGCTCGTCCTCTTCGTCGTCGCGCGCGATCTCCTCGTCGCGGCCGTAGATTCCCTCCAGCGCGATTTCGCCGCGCAAGGCCTCCACGATTTCGGCGCGATGGGCGGCGAGGCCGGCGCTGTACAGCTTCAGCACCGCGAACGCGCCGTAGAGGTCGATCACCACGCCGGGGAGGCCGTCCCCCTCCCCGTGGACCAGACGCGCGCAGTCGGTCTCCGCAGAGAGCACCCAGGCGCGGCGCAGCGCCACCGCCTTCGCGATGCGCCGCCGCCAGAACAGCGGGCCGATCGCTTCCGCGGGATCGCGCGTCAGCACGCGAACGCGGACAGCGCTCACCGGATCGTAGTAACCGCGCGCGACGAACTTGCCGCCGGCCACGACGTCCACGATTGCCCCTGCCTGAAGCCCGCCTGCAGGCCGTTCGATCGCGCGCTTGTAGATCCAGGGATGGCCCTCGCGCAGGCGGCGAGCAAGATCCTTCTGCAGCTCCAGTTTCACCGGGCCCACGACCCCTCCCGGGACGGAAGGCCAGGCAGGCCGTTTTTCCGCCGCATGCGCACCGTGTGTACCACCGCGCGCGCACCACGCCGCGGATTTTCCATGATTTGCCTGAGGAGAAACCACATGAAGAAGCTTCTCGTGACCCTCGGCGTCGCAGCGCTCGTGCTTCCCGCGGCGGCGAAGGCGGACAGCGAGTTCAGCATCGTCCTGCAGGGCGGCGCGGCGAAGTACAACCAGTCGCTGAGCGGTTCGGACGTCGGTGCCGCTTACGGCGCGCGGCTGGGGATCATGCCCACGCCCATGCTCGGCGTGGAAGTGGGCTATCTGGGCTCGCAGAACAACATCAACGAGAGCCTGAACCAGGGCCGCCTGGCGAGCACGCTCAAGACGAACGAAGGCTATGGGGACGTGCGGCTCAACATCCTTCCCGGCGAGTTCACGCCGTACATCTTCGGCGGGTACGGCTACACCTGGGTCAACGGCGCCGAGGCCTCCGGCATCCGGAACAGCTCCACCCATACACTGCCCTTCGGCGGTGGGTTGGAAGCGAACATCGGAGCCTTCAAGCTGGGCGGCCGGTTCCAGTACAATTACCTGTTCAGCGACATCAACACCGGCAGCAACACCGTCTCCGTCAACAAGGGCGGCAATTCCGACTTCTGGACGGCAACGGTCGATCTCGGAGCATCGTTCCGCTGAGGAATCTCTACGGGGACACCATCCAAAATGGTGTCCCCCTTCCGCTCCGAGCGGGTCCGTTCAATGGTGTCCCGCGTTTCAAAACGCCAGCCGCACGAAACCCGCCGGATAGACTCCCCGGTGCGCGATCGCGGTCACCCCTGAATTCTCCTGCGTATCGAAGAACGGCACCGCGAGCTGCACGCCGAGCAGGGCTCGAACGCCGTGGAGCCGGAACGCCTCGAGTCCGCCCTCGATCACGCCTCCCAGTCCGCCGTGGCCACCCGCGCCCATGTACCCGAAGCCGCCGCCGATGTACGGCGAGATTTCGGTGGCGAAGGGAATCCAGGCGGCCTCCATCGCGACATAGGCGACGCCGTCGCTGCCGCGCGAATATCCGGCGCCCGTGACAGAGATGCGGAAGTTCTCAGCCTCGTATCCATACCCGAGGGAAAACCCGGTCGGTGTGTTGCCTGCGTTGTAGAGAGCGACGGGCAGTCCCACGAACCAGAACCGCTCGCCGGGCTTCTTGGCGAAGGGCTTCGATTCCGTGGCGGTGACGGTGGTCATCTGCGCGGTGCTCTCCGCGCTCCGTCCGCCGAGGACCGCGTCGACGAGGCGCGCCGTGACCACGTCACACTCATCGAGACCCGTGGCGGTGAGTGAGGCCGAGTGCACCGGCATGAGTGTCTCCGGCGTCAGCTCGTCGAGGCTGAGCGGGATCTTCTGGCCGAGCCTCCCACCGATCCGGAGCGCGAATACCCGCCGCGCGCCGAGATCGAGGGCCAGCGTCGACAGCTCCGCGTCCAGCGGGTGTACGCCGGCCGTCCTTCGATCCTCGGCGAGCACCACGCCGTGCTTGCGCAGCTCGCTGGCCGCGATGTTGCGGATCGCGTGCACCGCCGAATCGTCCAGCGCTCCGTCATCCGCGAGCACAAGCACGGCGTCCGATCGCTCCTGCCCGAGAGCGGAAGGCGCGCTGAGCAGGAGCGCTGCGCCCAACAACATGAGGCGAGCGGGGGTCATGCGTTTCATGCCAGGGCAAGCGCAGCAACCGCCATGCCGTCGATCGACGTTTCCGGATTCCGCGGACTTGCGCGGGACCAATCACGCGCATCATGACTCGGATGTCAGGCCACCCGAGGACCGCGCTCGTTCAAGCCGCGCGCGAAGTTGCCGATCATCAAGCCCCGGCGGGCCCGCTTCAGCCGGGCGATGAGCCCCGCGATCCCGATCCGGGCACCTCCCGCCGAGTGCTTCACGGCCAAGGCGAAGTACTGGTCGGGATCGATGGCGAGGCTGCGCGACTGTACCTGGTCGACGCGGGCGCGGGAGACGAGCTCGCAGAGCTTGTCCACCTCCCCCTCCTGATCGGTGACGCCGGGGAACGTGAGCAGGTTCAACGCCGTGTAGACACCGCGCCGGCGGGCGAGGCGGATCGACTCCTCCACTTCCTCCCAGCCGTACTGGATCGGTTGGTAATACGCTTCGTAGAGCGGCTTGTGCGCGCTGTTCAGGCTGATCCGGCACGCGTCGAGGCCGGCGTCGATCAGCAACGCGAGGTTCCCTGGCAGCGAGCCGTTGGTGTTGACGTTGATCGATCCTCGCGGCGTCGCCTGCCGCATCTTGCGGATCGCTTCCGCGATCTCCCGGGCGCGCGTCAACGGCTCGCCCTCGCATCCCTGCCCGAAGGACACCATCGTCCTCCCTGGAGCGCGAGCGAGGTGCGGAATGCCGATGGCCGCCATGTCCTCCGCGTCCGGAGCCCGCCCGATCCGCTGGTGCGACGCGGGAGGCCCTCCCTCCGGCTGCTCGGAGATGCACCCGACGCACCGCGCGTTGCATCCCGAGCTCGCCGGGATCGCGGCTTCGTCGCGCTGGTAGAAGGTGTTCTGCGCGGTGAAGCAGCGGTACTCGAGCGCGCAATGCGCCAGTTGGCGCAGCAGGGGATTGCGATCCCTCGCGAGGCGGGACTGCACCCGCCCGGGAAGGTCCGCAGTGGAGTGCCTCGCCGGATCCCAGTGCCGCCGCTGGTCGGTGTGCAGCGCCCAGGCGACGTGGAACTTCCGCTCTTCGTCCCAGGCCGCGGCGGTATACGCCCACTGCGGCAGCAGCGGAGCGATCGCCATCTTGCGAAACGCCGGCAGCTCGGTGCGCGTCCATCCCGGAGGCAGCACGGCGGCGACCGCGCTCGGCCGCACGGTCCGCCGCCCGATTCGCACCTCGGAGAGCTCGAGCACGCGGCCGCTCGAGGGATCGAGTCCCACCGGACGCCGCCCCGGCAGCGCGGCCAGCGTTGCGTGCGCGGGCAGCCGCTCGGCGGGCTCCGGCGAAAGGCCGTCGCGCGCTAGCGCAAGCAGCTCCGGGTGCTCGTACACCCGGCCCGATGGATCGGCGAAGAGAAGCTTCAGCATTTCGACACGTCGCAGCTTGACCCGAGGCGACTGCCTGCTATCTTCCGCCGCCCTTTTCCGCAAGGCGAAACGACTCCGGAGCGAAGATGATCATCGGTTGTCCGAAGGAAATCAAAACCCGCGAGTACCGGGTGGGGCTCGTCCCTGGCGGGGTCGCGGCGCTCACCTCTCGCGGGCACCAGGTCCTGTTCGAGAAAGGCGCGGGCGTGGGGAGCGGCATCGCCGATGCGGCGTACGAGGTGGCGGGCGCGAAGATCGTCGAGAAGGCGGCGGATGTCTGGGCGCGCGCCGAGATGATCGTGAAGGTGAAGGAACCGGTTCCCAGCGAGTACGCGCTGATGCGCGAAGGACAGACCGTCTACACCTATTTCCACCTCGCCGCGGACAAGCCGCTCAGCAAGGCGCTGCTGGAGCGGAAGGTCGCCGCGGTCGCCTACGAGACCATCCAGACCGACGATGGACAGCTTCCGCTGCTGAAGCCGATGAGCGAGGTGGCCGGCCGCATGGCGGTCCAGGTCGGCGCCGTTCAGCTCGAGAAGGAGCATGGCGGGAAGGGAGTGCTGCTCTCGGGTGTGCCCGGGGTGCGCCGGGGCAAGGTGGTGATCCTCGGCGGCGGCACGGTGGGCACCAACAGCGCGAAGCTCGCGTCGGGGATGGGCGCGGACACGGTCATCCTGGACGTGAACAACAACCGGCTCGCATATCTCGACGACATCTTCGGCTCCCGGATCACGCCCGTGTACTCCGACCCGGCGCAGATCGCGAAGTACGTGCGCGACGCCGACTTGGTGATCGGAGGCGTGCTGATCCCGGGCGCCAAGGCGCCCAAGCTCGTCAGCGAGAAGCTGGTCAGCGAGATGCAGGAAGGCAGCGTGGTCGTTGACGTGGCGGTCGATCAGGGCGGCTGCATCGAGACCTGCCACCCGACCACGCACGATCATCCGACGTACACCGTGCATGGCGTGGTGCACTACTGCGTCGCGAACATGCCGGGAGCGGTGGCCCAGACCAGCACCTTCGCTCTGACCAATGCCACCGTCGGTTACGCTCTGCGCCTGGCGGACCTCGGCCTGATCGAGGCAGTGAAACGCGACCGCTCGCTTGCGCTGGGCGTCAACACCTTCAACGGCCATTGCACCTACAAGGCGGTGGCCGAGGCGCACGATTTCGACTACACGCCCATCGAGAAGGCCCTCTCCACCAGACGATGAGTCTTCCTTTGAAGCCGATGCCTTGATCTTCCTTGCATTTTCGCAGTGTCGTGCAAGTGTGACGGGCGAGCGGTCGGTGAAGCGGAATGCTCAACGACTTCGCCGGGTTTTCACGGTAACGAAGGCCAGTTAGATTCAGGGTCGGTAGGGCCACGCACGCGGGAGAGGGATGCTGGACTTCAAGCACACCGACAGGACGCGGCGGGAATTCGAAAGCCTCTCCCTCGACCACCTGGACGCGCTCTACTCGGCCGGCCTGCGCCTGACGAAGAACGAGCGCGACGCCGAGGACCTGGTGCAGGACACGTTCCTGCGCGCCTTCCGCTTCTTCGACAAGTTCGAGCGCGGCACCAACATGAAGGCGTGGCTCTTCAAGATCCTGACCAATACCTTCATCAACAAGTACCGCCGCCGGGTGAAGGAGCGGACGGTCGTCGAGGGCGCCGCGCGCGAGGCCGGCAACGAGCGCTTCGTCACCCGCGAGCCCACCGAGAGCTCCGCCGATCCCGAGCAGTATTTCTTCGACAAGCTGCTCTCCGACGACGTGATCCGGAGCATCGACCAGCTGCCGATCGACTTCCGGCTGGTGGTGATCCTCGCGGACCTGCAGGAGTTCTCCTACAAGGAGATCGCGGAGATCCTCGACTGCCCGGTGGGCACGGTGATGAGCCGGCTCTATCGCGGCCGCAAGCTGCTGCAGAAGAACCTGCTCGAATACGCCGTCGCTTCCGGGGTGCTGCACGGCAAGCAGGCGCTGGAGCTGGGCGCAGTCGTGGAAGAGGAAGAAGCGGTCGAGGTGCTCGAGTTCAAGAGGCGCGCTTGACGCACGAATGCCGCAAGCTCGAGGAGACGTTCCTCCACGCCTACGTGGACGGGGAGTTCTCGCCCGAGGAAAGCGGGGAAGTGAAAGCTCACCTCGCCGAGTGCCCCATGTGCGCGCACGCGGTCCGCCTGCACCAGAGCTACAAGGCCGCGATGCTGCGCGCGAATGCCACCGCGCCTCACCCGTTCTACGACGACGTCCGCGAGGGGCTGATGCACGAGGCCGACCCCGGCCGCTGGGCGCGCGCCTTCCAGAGGCCGAGCGCGATCGCCGTCGCCGCGGCCTGCGCCGGGGCGGCGCTCTGGTTCCTCGCCGGCGGCCTCTCGCACCCGATCTTCTCCACGCATTCGCTCATCGAGGACGGCGTCGCGTTGCACGCGCGCGCCCTCCCCCTCGACTATCCTTCCAGCGATCCCCGCTCCGCCCAGCAGTGGCTGGAGGGCAAGCTCGACTTCGGCGTCCATCTTCCCCGCTTCGCCCAAGGCGCGCGACTGCAGGGCGTGCGGCTCTCGAACGTCAACCGGCGGCAAGCGGCGGTGGTCACCTACTCGCTTCCGCAGGGCGACGGGCGCCGGGTCTCGCTGCTGATCGTGGACGACCCGGAGCCGCACCTGCCTGGCGCTGCGCGGCGCATCGCGGATCGCGAGGTGTGGCTGTCGAGGGCGCGCGGCTTCAATATCGCCTCCTGGCGCAACGACGAGATCGTGTACTCGCTCATCTCCGACCTGGACGAGCAGGACGTGCTCGCGCTGGTGCAGTCGGCTGAGATGCGCTGAGGTCACACACCTCGTCATACCCCTCGGAAATCCGTGGCGTTTCGTTGACACCCCTCAGTGGCGGCCCGTAAACTTTTATTGCCCCCACTGTCAGGCGCCGCGTGTCCAAACGAATCCTCCTCATCGACTCCGACGAAGGTTTCGCGAAGGGACTGTCCAGCGCGATCAAGGCGCGAGGATTCGCGGCCACCCTGGCGACCAACAGCGAGCAGGGGATGTCGCTCGCCAAGAAGGACAATCCGGACCTGATCGTCGTCTGCGTGGAGGCGCAGCCCACCAACGGGTACATGCTCTGCACCCGGCTGAAGAAGGACGATCAGCTCAAGGACATCCCGGTCATCCTCACCTCCGCCAACGCGACGCCGGACAGCTTCGAGAAGCACAAGAAGCTGAAGACGCGCGCGGAGGAATACTTGATCAAGCCGTTCGCGCCGCAGGCGATGCTGGAGAAAGCCTCGCAGCTGCTCGGCGTGAAGCTCGCTCCGGAGCGCAAAGGCTCATCAGCCGATGACGAGCCGCTTGCGCTCGACGACCTGGAGGACGAGCCCATCTCGATGTCGGCGGCGGACGTGGCCGAAGCCCGCAGCGCGCTCACCGAGGAGGCGTTGGTCGTCGAAGAAGTGGAAGAGGTCGTCGAGATCCAGGAGGAGGGAGGCGGGGACGACGAGCTGGAGATGTTCGACAAGGCGTTCGACTCGCTCGGCTCCGCCGGCGGGCAGCCCGTCCCGAGCACCACCACCCGGTTCGCGGATGGCCAGGCCGGCACGGCGGAGGAGGTGGAGCTCAGGGAGCTCAGCGCACCGGACGACGACGCCGTGCTCCACTCGCTGGCACCTCTGGCGCGCGCCGCGAAGCCGGACAAGGAGGTCCTCCGGCTCAAGCAGGAATTGAAGGCGAAGGACGACGAGCTGGAGGAGCTGCAGGGACAGGCCCGCCGGCTCAAGGACGATGCGCTGAAGCGCGAGGCGGCAGCGAAGACGCTGCAGCAGCGGGCGGACGCGCTGGCGACGGCGGCGAAGAAGCTCGAGCGCGACAAAGGCGGCGCGGACGAGCTGAAGACGCGCCTGAAGCAGCTGGAGAAGGAACTGGAGTCGGCGCGCGAGCAGTTGAGCGCCGTCTCCGGCGAGAAGGACCTGCTCGCGGAAGAGCGCGACGAGCTGAAGAGGCAGCTGGAGGAGTCGCAGGCGAGCGCGGGGCAGAACGAGGACCGCGCAGTGAAGGCGTACG
>MNFJ01000043.1 GCA_001918155.1 Deltaproteobacteria bacterium 13_1_40CM_4_68_19 | reverse complement strand
GGGCTTGTGCGACCCCACCTCCGCCGCACCCGCGATCCGCGCGTCGACGTCGAGCGGGAGGGTTACGCCGAGCTTCTCGGCGATCCCCTGCGCCTCCAGCATCATCGTCCGCGCCACCGCCCGGGTCTCCGGATTCGCGATCACCGCGTCGAGCGGCGAGCGCGTCAGCGCGCAGATCATGTTGAAGGAGAGGTTGCCCCAGAGTTTCACCCACAGGTTCTCGCGGATCCGCGCCCGGACCGGCGCACGCAAGCCGGCGCCGATCATCAGTTGGGAGAACCGCTGCGCGCGCTCGCTCTTCGATCCGTCGGGCTCGCCCAGGTCGAAGCGGTTCGAGTAGGTGTGCTCGATGACGCCCGGCGTGACGACGTCGGTGGCGGGATAGACGATGCAGCCGATCACGCGGCTCGGCGGCAGCAGGTCCCACAGCTTCCCGCCCGGATCGACGCTCTGCAGCCGCGTGTTCTCCCAGGGCCCGCCCGACTTGTAGAAGTACCACCAGGGAACACCATTGATCGCCGGCACCAACGCCGTGTGGGCGCCGAGAAGGCTCTGAATCGACGGCGCGGCCGCGGGCAGCGAGTGCGCTTTCACCGCGATGACGACGAAGTCCTGCGGTCCCAGCTCGCGCGCATCGTCGGTGAGGCGCGGATGCGTCACCAGCGTCTCCCCTCCGCTGCGCAGCGTGAGGCCGTTCGCCTTCATCGCGGCGAGATGGGGACCGCGGGCGACGCAGCTCACCTCGGCGTCGCCGGCCGAGGACAGACGGGCGGCGATGTAGCCGCCGATCGCGCCGGCCCCGAAGACGCAGACTTTCATTTGTCCAGCCCCAGCTTCGCCGCGAGCCCGATGCGCTGCAGCTTCCCCGTCGGACCGCGCGGCAGCTCGGTGACGAAGACGATCTTGTGCGGCACCTTGTAGTGGACGAGGTGCTTCTCGGCGAAATCGCGCAGCTCGCGCTCGGTGGCGGTCTTTCCCTCCTTCAGCACCACTGCCGCCGCGACCTCCTCGCCGAGCTTCTCGTGCGGCATGCCAAAGCAGAGCGCGAGCTGGACGGAAGGATGCTCCATCAGGACCACGTCGACTTCGAGCGGCGACACCTTCTCTCCGCCGCGGTTGATCATCTCCTTCAGGCGGCCGCTGATGCGCAGGTAGCCGTCCTCGTCGAGCGACCCCTGGTCCCCGGTGCGGAACCAGCCGTTCACGAACGCCGTGGCATTCGCCTCCGGGTTGTCGAGGTAGCCGCGGGTCACGTTCGCTCCTCGCACCACGATCTCCCCGCTCGCGCCCTGCGGCAACAGCGTCCCCGCCTCGTCCATGATGCCGATCTCCGGCCCCGCCGCGAGCCCGACCGAGCCGGGCTTGCGCGGGCGCGGCGGCAGCGGGTTCGAGGCCATCTGGTGCGACGCCTCGGTCATCCCGTACGCCTCGATCACCGGCGCCTGGAACGCGGCCTCCAGCTCGGCCATCAGCCGCGGCCGCAGCGAGGCCGACGACGAACGGATCAGGCGAAGCCTCCTGCGGGCGAGGATCTGCTTGTTCCGGTCGGCGCGGCCGAGGACTGCCCGATGCATGGTGGGAACGCCCGTCGTCCAGGTGGGGTGGACTTCCTCGAGCCAGTGGAAGAAGCGCAGCGCATTGAACCCCGGCGTGATGCAGACCTGCGCTCCCGCCGACAAAGAGGAGAGGACGCCCGCGATCAGCCCGTGGATATGGAAGAGCGGCATGATCTGCAGGCAGATGTCCGCTGGCGAGAGCGCCAGCGTTCCCGCGATGTTCCGCGCGGACGCGCTAAGGTTCGACTGCGTGAGCGGGACCAGCTTGGGCCGCGCCGTGGTGCCGCTGGTGTGCAGAAGCAGCGCGAGATCGTCGCCCTCCCCCTCGCCGGGTGACTGCGGCCGCCCGCGCAACGCAGGCGGTCCCTCGAGCCGGAAGCTGCCTGCGCCCTCGCCCGGCTGGGGATGCAGCTCGACGACCGGGATTCCGAGCTTCGCGGCCACCGTGCGCGCCGGAGAACCGACGCTTGCTTCGACGACCAGCGCCTTCGGGCGCAGATCGCCCAGATAGAAGTCGAACTCGTCTTGCCGGTATCCGGGATTGAGGGGCGCCGTCGCGACGCCCGTGGCCAGGGACACAAAAGCCGTCGCCATCTCCGGCCCGTTGCGCAGCACGATCGCCACGCGATCGCCGCGGCCGATCCCCATCGCGTTGAGCGCGTCGATGGTGCGGGCAGCGAGCTCGCGCAGGCCGCGCCAGGAGAAGGGCTTCGCCTCGGGCGCGCTGATGGCCGTCGAGGCGTCGGCGCCGCGCGAGAGCTGCGTCAGGATGGCGTTCGCGTCCTGCACCCCTTTGCCCCTATCACGGGCGACGCCGGTCAGAACACCGGGTTCTCGCGGTAGGTTCCCCAGAGTTTCTTCAGCTTCTCGACGATGTCTCCCATGCTGGCGCCGGCGCGCACAAGCTCGATGGTGATGGGCATGATGTTGGCCGACTCGTCCTTCGCCACCCGCACGAGCTGTTCGAGCAGCGCAGAGACCTTGGCGTTGTCACGCTCCTTGCGCACGCGACGCAGCCGGTCGATCTGGCGCTCCGCCGTGGTCTCGTCGTGCGGGTGGGTCTCGACTTCGAGCTTCTCGTCCGGCTCCACGTACTTGTTCACGCCGATCACGGGCTTCTCGCCCGTCTGCTTCTTGATGGCGGTGTCGTACGCGTAATCGGCGATGTGCTTCTGGAACCAGCTCTCCTTGATCAACTTGATGGTCCCACCGAGCTTGTCGACCTCGTCGATGACCTCGAAGATCCTCTTCTCGTAGTCGTCGGTGAGCGACTCGAGGAAATACGAGCCGCCCAGCGGATCGACCACGTTCGCGACGTTGGTCTCCTCGGCGATGATCTGCTGCGTCCGCAGCGCGATCTTCATCGCCTCTTCGGTGGGGATGGCGAAGGCCTCGTCCATGCCGTTGGTGTGCAGGCTCTGGGCGCCGCCCAGCACCGCCGAGAGCGCCTCGAAGGCAGTCCGGATGACGTTGATCTTGTACTGCGGGCGCGTGAGGCTCGCCGCCGCCGTCTGGCAATGGAAGCGCAGGCGCATCGATTCGGGGTTCCTGGCGCCGAACCGGTCTCGCATGATCTTCGCGTACGCCCGGCGCGCGGCGCGGAACTTGGCGATCTCCTCGAAGAAGTCGTTCTGGCAGACGAAGAAGAAGGCCAGCCGGGGAGCGAATTCATCGACCGCAAGGCCGGTCTTCGTCACCTCCTCCACGTAGGTGATGAGGTTGCAGAGGGTGAACGCCACCTCGTGCAGCGGCGAGGAGCCGGCCTCCGAGATGTGGTAGCCGGAGATGTTGATGGGGTTGTAGCGTTTCATGTTGCGCGCGCACCAGGTGATGCAGTCGCGCACGATCCGCACCGACGGATCGATGGGGAAGATGTATTCCTTCTGCGCCATGTACTCCTTGAGGATGTCCGCCTGGATGGTCCCCGAGAGCTTGTTCAGATCGAAGCAGCGCTTCTCTGCCAGCACCACGTACATGGCGAGCAGGATCCAGGCGCTCGGGTTGATGGTCATCGAGACGGAGATCTTCTCCAGATCGATGCCGTCGAAGAGCGCCTCCATGTCCGCGATGGTGTCGACGGCGACGCCTTCGCGGCCCACTTCGCCCTCGGACATGGGATGATCGGAGTCGTAGCCCATCAGGGTGGGCATGTCGAAGTCCACCGAGAGACCGGTCTGCCCCTGCGCGATGAGGTACTTGAAGCGCTTGTTGGTGTCCTCCCCGGTGCCGAATCCGGCGATCTGCCGCATGGTCCAATGGCGGCTGCGGTACATCGTCGGGTACGGCCCGCGCGTGAAGGGGAACCTGCCGGGGAGCCCGACGTCCTCGACGGGCGTGTCCTGGACGTCGAGCACGGTGTACGTCCGCTTCACCGGGAATCCGCCGCTGGTATAGAACTGGTCCTTGCGCTCCTTCTGCTTGCCGAGGAACGACTTCACCTCGCGCTGCTCCCAGTCGCGGATTTCGTTCTGCAGGGTCTCGGGATCGTCCAGCTCGATTTTGCTCATGGGTTTCGGGCTCCCATCGCTTCGATCAATTGCTCGCCGGCGGCGTACGGGCTGATCTCGCGCGAGACGAGGCGGTCGGCCATGCCGCGGACAAGGCCGGCGCTTCGCTCGTGGAAGCGGATGCGCAAGAGGTCCTCCGCGGTCTTCAGCATGCGGAACTCGGCGATCTTGCGGCTGCGGGCGCGCCCGGCCTCAGACGCCTCCAGGAACGCCTTGTGCTTCTCGAGCGCGGCGACCAATTCCTCGAAGCCTTCGCCCTTCAGGGAGCTGGTGGCGACGACCGGAGGCCGCCACGCCGCGCTGGCATCGATGGAGAGGCCGAGGGCCAGCATCTGCTTGAGGTCGCTGATGGTGCCGCGCGCGTCAGGGCGATCGCTCTTGCTCACCACGTGGACGTCGGCGATCTCGAGGATCCCGGCCTTGATCGCCTGGATCTCGTCCCCCAGGCCCGGGGCCGACACCACCAGCGTGGTGTGCGACGCGCTGGCGATCTCCACCTCGTCCTGCCCGACGCCCACCGTCTCGATCACGATGTAGTCGTACCCGGCGACGTCCAGGATATCGACGGAGTCCAGGGTGGCCCGCGCCATCCCGCCCAGGGCGCCGCGCGTGGCCATGCTGCGGATGTAGACGCCCTCGTCGCCGGCGAGCTCGCTCATGCGGATGCGGTCACCCATGATCGATCCGCCCGAGTACGGGCTGCTGGGATCGATGGCGATGATTCCGACCTTGTGACCAGCCTCGCGCAAGCGACGCCCGAGCACCGCGACCATGGTGGACTTGCCGCTGCCCGGGACGCCGGTGATGCCGATGACGTGCGACTTGCCGGCGCGCGCGTAGATCTCGCCAAGCGTTTCCCTGCACTCGGGGTCGGCGGCTTCCGCCCGGCTGAGCAGGCGCGCGATGGCCGCCACCTCGCCTTTGAGGACCCGAGGCAACAGATCGCGAGATGCAACCCTCATCGGGGGAGGTCCTTCGCCAGCCTCTCGTTCAGCTCGCGGAAGACCTCGCGGTCGTCGATCACGCGCCGGGCCTTGAAGTCTGTGCGCGGGAACGTGCCAGAGGGGACGACCTCCACGCCGGCCCGCAGCCCGAGCAGGTTGTGGATTCGCTTCGCCACCGTCTCCTTGAACGCGGCGAGCTTCCCCTGCTTCTCCACCTCCGGCGTCGGCTCGACCCGCAGGAGCAGCTCGTCCATCCTGGCGCCGCTGCGGCTGATGATGATCCGGTGCTCGCCGCCGTAGCCCTCCACCTGGTTGAGCGCCGCGTCGATCTCGCTCGGGTACACGTTCTCGCCCCGGATGGTGAACATGTCGTCGATGCGCCCGAAGATCCCGTTGGGCAGGCGCGGGTAGGTGCGGCCGCAGGGGTTCGGCTCGTCGACCCACTGCGTGAGATCGCCCGAGAGCAGCCGGATCATCGGCTGCGAGGTGCGCTCGAGCTGCGTGTAGATGGGCGTGCCGCGCTCGCCGTACGGCACTCGCTGGAAGGTCTTCGGATCGCAGACCTCGGTGTAGACGACGTCCTGCCAGCACAACATGCCTGACGTCTGCTCCGAGCCGGCGACGTTCATCCACGGCGTGATCTCCGCCATCGACCCGGAGTCGTAGACCTTGCCGTCATACGCCTGCTCGATGCGATCCTTGACGCCGGGAACCGAGGCCCCCGGCTCGCCGGAGAAGAACAGCCGCTTGATCCCGAAGCTCTTCGCGTCGACGCCTTCCTTCTGGGCCACCTCCGCGAGGTACAGGGCGAAGGAAGGTGTGCCGTAGAACGCCTGCGGCTTCATGATGCTCATCCATTGCACTGCGCGCGAGGACATGCCGGGCGCGCCCGCTCCGAAGGGGAACGCCTTGCAGCCGAGGCGTTCGCAGCCGGCGAGCGCGCCCCAGCTGCCCATGTACAGACTGAAGATGGCGGCGACGAAGACCATGTCGCCAGGGCGGATGCCCATCCCGTACATGATGCGAGCGTGCGCGTTGGCGATGTTGCGCCAGTCCCTGCGCCCGACGGCGAAAGCCGTCGGAACGCCGGTGGTACCGGAAGTGCCATGGACGTGGAAGATCTCGGACTCCGGGATACACAAGTAATCACCGAAGGGCCGCACCCGCTCCTGCGCCCTGCGGAGATCAGCCTTCGTGATCACCGGGCACTTGGACTCGAAGTCTTCCAGCGATCTGACTTGATCCGGGTGAAAGCCGGCCTCGTCCCACTTCCTCCGGTAGAACGGCGCCTTCTCGTAGGCGTAACCGCACACCTCGCGCAGCCGCTGCACGATGGCCCGCTCGCGCTCGCCCGCCGGCATCGTCTCGCGCCTGGGGAACCAATACCGGCTTCCCGCCTCGGGCCGGTACGTGTCATCGTACTGCGGCGGCCACGACCAGTATTCCATCTCGCTCATCGCCCACCCGTCCGGCGTCAGCGAGGCCCGCGCTCGCGAACCAGCCGGCGCACCGTATCGACGATCACGTTGGGAGGAGTGTCCTGCAGGAGGATCTCGGCGACGCCCATCTTCTTCAGCTCGCTCACGTCCTCATCGGGGATCACGCCGCCGCCGAGGAGGATGATGTCGCTCACGCCGCGCTCCTCGAGTCGCTTGATGATGCGCGGGAAGGCGGTCATGTGCGCGCCCGAAAGCAGGCTCACGCCGAGCACGTCGACGTCCTCCTGGACGGCGGCGTCCACCACCTCTTCCGGCGTGCGGTGCAGGCCGGTGTAGATCACGTCCATGCCGGCATCGCGCAGGCAGCGGGAGACGACGCGGACGCCGCGATCGTGCCCGTCCAATCCGACCTTCGCCATCAGCACTCGAATGCTCTCGGCCATCCAGCCTCCGGCCAGGATAGGGGCACCCGTCCCCAGGAGATGCGAATTTCGTATGCGAAATACGCTACTGGCAGAACCGTTCGTCCATGTCAAGCCTTAGGCAGGGCATGTGGCTAGCGCCGACCTGCGGACATCTGCTAGATGTCATTTCGCATGCGAAATTCCAACGTCGACATCGTCAAGGCGGGACCCACGCTCATCGAGCAGGCGTACGACGCCATCCTGGCCGCCATCTGCGACGGGCGGCTGGCGCCGGGCGCGCGGCTGAACCAGGACGACCTCGCCGCGCGCATGGGGATCTCGCGGCAGCCCGTCGGACAGGCGCTGTCGGTCCTCAAGGCGCAGAGCTTCGTGCGGGATACCGGCCGGCGCGGGCTGATCGTCGCGCCGCTCGAGCGGGAATTCCTCCACTCCGTCTACGAATTGCGCGAGGCGCTCGACTCGCTGGCGGCGAGCCTCGCCGCGCAGCGTTGCACGCCTCGGGATGCCGCGGAAGGAAGGAAGCTGGTCGCGGACGGCCGCGAAGCCGAGAAATCCGGGCGCGTCGACTCGCTGATCGAGGCGGACATGCGCTTCCACCTCTGGATATGCCGCGTCGCCGGCAACCCGCTCCTCGCGGAGACGATGCGCCTGTACTGGAACCATCTGCGCCGCGCGATGGCGGCGGTGCTGCGCGATCCCCGCCACCGTACGGAGATCTGGGACGAGCACGACGCGATCCTGGAGGCGATCGTCGCGAACGACGCCGCCGGAGCCTCCCACCGCGCCGCGGCGCATGCGCGGGAGGCCGGCAAGACGGTGGCCCGATCGCTCCCAGCGACGCACGTTGGCCCGGGCACGGCCCGGCGCGTCGTGGCGCTCTCCGATGAGCCACAACCGGCGTCGCGCCGGCACAAGTCATCGTCCTGAAGGCTCGTCGATGACGAGCTTCGACGAGGCCCTGCGAGCGCTGTTGCGGAGCGAGAGGCAGGGTCTGCTCTCGACCATCTCCCTGCGGCATCCGGGATATCCATTCGGTTCGGTGGTGCCCTACGCGCTCTTCGAAACCGGCGAACCGGTGCTCTACCTCAGCCGACTCGCGGTCCACACCCAAAACCTCATATCGGACCCGCGCTCGAGCCTGCTCGTCAGCGATTCCGCCTCGCCGGAAGTGCAGCCCGCCCGCGCTACGCTCATCGGCACTTGTCGATCGCTCGCCGGTGGGATGCAGGAGGCTGCGCGCAGCGCCTTTGCCAGTCGGCACCCGCAGAGCGAAGCGCTGGCCCTGCCGGGCTTCTCGGCCTTCCGCCTCCAGGTAAAGGAGGTGCGCTGGGTGGGCGGATTCGCGGCGGCGGCGTGGCTGCGCGGCGATGCCGTCCGCGGCAGTTGAGACCCGCACGCCGCTCAGCGGAACGGTGGCCGCACGGGCACCGTGAGCGACGCCTTCGAGAGATCGACACTCCTCCAACCGTGCGCAACCTGCCAGTCTTGCGAACCCCCGGCGCTTGCGATAACGCAGCATCCCTCGACGGGAAGGAGACCCCATGAGCCTCGCGCGCCGGTGGTCGTTTTCCCTGTTGCTGCTCCTCGCCGCCGCATGCAAGGACCAAGGCTCCGAAGCGCCGGCGTCGGGCGGAGGGGCAACGATCGGCGCGGCGCTCAGCCTGACCGGTGCAGCTGCCTCGTACGGCGCCTTGCAGCGCGCCGGCATCCAGGCCGGGGTCGAGCAGGTCACCGGCGGCGGCGGGCCGAAGCTCAACGTGCTGATCGAGGACGACGCGTCCACCAAGGAGCAGGGCATCACCGTCTTCCAGAAGTTCATCAACCGCGACCGGGTGAGCGCCATCCTCGGGCCGACGCTCTCGAACACCGCCAGCGCCGCCGACCCGCTCGCGCAGCAGGCGAAGGTCCCGGTCCTCGCCATCTCCAACACAGCGCCCACGGGGATCACGGACATCGGCAACTACATCTGGCGCGACTCGCTGACCGAGGCGCAGGTGATCCCGGGCGCGTTCAAGAAGGCGCAGGAGAAGCTCAAGTTCAAGACCGCCGGCGTGCTGTACGGCAACGACGACGTCTTCACCAAGGCGGGTTACGACGTGATGCAGAAGGCGCTCGCGGACCTGGCCATCAAGGTGCTCGGAACGCAGACCTTCGCGAAACCCGACCGGGACTACAACGCGCAGCTCACCGCCCTGATCGGGCTGAAGCCCGACGTGCTGGTCGTCTCCGCCCTCGCGGACAACGCGTCGTCGATCGTGGCGCAGGCCCGCCAGCGCGGCTGGACGGGCCCCATCCTCGGCGGCAACGGCTTCAACAGCCCCGCATTCATCAAGAACGCCGGAGCCGCCGCCGAAGGAGTGATGGTCGGAACCTCCTGGAACTCGCTCAGCCAGGATCCCGCCAACCAGAAATTCCTCGAAGCGATGAAGAAGGGCGGGGTCAATCCCGACCAGTTCTCCGCCCAGGCGTACACGGGCGTGATCATCCTGGCCGAGGCGATCAAGCAGGCCGAGGGGAAGACGGGACGCGAGGACATCGTGGCGGGCCTGGCCAAGGTGAAGGACCTCGATACCCCGCTCGGCAAGTTCTCCTTCACGCCCGGCCGCGACGCGCAGCACGAGCCGAGCGTGCAGCAGGTCAAGGACGGCAAGTTCCAGATCGTCCAGTAGATGGGCCAGCAAGTCCTCAACGGCATCTTCCTCGGGAGCATCTACGCGCTCTTCGCCGTCGGGTACACGCTGGTGTTCGGCGTCCTCGACATCCTCAACCTCGCCCACCAGGCGGTGTTCATGCTCGCGGCGTTCATCGCGCTCGCGCTCGTCGCCGACGCGCATCTGTCGCTCTGGGTCGCGCTGCCGGCCGCGGTCCTCGCCGGCGGCGCGATCGGGATCGTCCTCGAAAGGGTGGCGTTCCGGCCCTTGCGCGGACGCGCCGACTCGAACATCTCCGGACTGATCAGCTCGCTCGCCATGGCCACGGTGTTCGAGGCCATCGCGCTGCAGATCTTCGGACCGGACATCTCGCGGTTCCCGCCGGGCACCTTTCCCGACCGCGTGGTGCGGATCGGCGCAGCGACGGCATCTCTCCTCCAGCTCTGCATCGTCGGCATCTCGGTGGTGCTGATGGCGGTGCTCACCCTCCTGCTCGCGCGCAGCCGGCTGGGCCGGCAGATCCGCGCGGTCGCGGAGAGCCCGCGCGCGGCGCGCATCCTCGGCATCGACGTCGATCGCGCCATCGCCATGGCCTTCTTCCTCTCCTCGGCGCTGGGCGGCGCGGCCGGCGTGCTCTTCGGGCTGGCCTTCAACTCCATCTCGCCCGACGTGGGCCGCGGCGTGGAGCTGAAGGGCCTGGCGGTGATCATCCTGGGCGGAATGGGCAGCGTTCCCGGCGCGGTGATCGCCGGGTTCGCCCTCGGGCTGATCGAGGTCTTCACGGTGGCGCACCTCGGCTCCTCCTTCCGCGACGCCGTCTCCTTCGCGGTCCTCTTCTTCGTGCTGATCGCGCGCCCGCGTGGGCTGTTCGGGCGGGCGGCGGCCCGCGAGGCCTGAGCGATGGCCGATCTCCTGCTCGCCTATCAGTCGCTGTTCGCCTTCGTCGGCATCAACGGCTTGCTCGCGCTCTCGGTCTACACGACGCTGTCTTGTGGCCAGCTCTCGCTCGCCAACGCCGGGTTCATGGCCATCGGCGCGTACACCAGCGCGTTGATCACGCTGCGCGCAAGCGGAGTGCCGTTCATCGCGGCGCTGGCCGCCTCCGCGCTGCTGCCGGCGATCGTGGCGGTGCCGCTCGGCCTTCCGGTGCTGCGGCTGCGCGGCGTCTTCCTCGCCATCGCCACCGTGGGTTTCGGCGAGGTGGTGCGGCTCTTCTTCGTCAACTGGGACTACACGAACGGCGCGATGGGCCTGGTGGCGATTCCACAGCGCACGCAGCTGTGGACCATCGCGCTCGCGCTCGCCCTCGCCCTCTTCATCCTCGGACGCCTCCGCGGCTCGCGCGCCGGCTATGCGCTGGAAGCGATCCGCGAGGACGAGACCGCCGCGCGCACCATGGGCATCTACACCACCGGCCACAAGTTGGCGATGCTGGCGCTCGGAGCGGCGCTGGCGGGCCTCGCCGGGGGCCTCGAGGCGCACTTCACCTTCATGGTTGCGCCGGGCGGTTACGCCTTCGGCCGGGTCGTGGAGATGCTGGTCCAGGCGGTGGTCGGGGGGACGGCGGCGTTCTACGGGCCCGTGGTCGGCGCCGCCTTCCTGACGCTGCTGCCGGAGATCCTGCGCGAGGCCGGCGCGCGGCTCGGCCTCGCGCCCGGCCCGTTCCGCCTCTTGCTGAACGGACTCATCCTGCTCGCCGTGATCCTTTATTTGCCCAACGGCCTCGTCTCCTTGCCGTCGCGTCTGCGGCGGCGGTCTCGAGGGGTCGCATGAGCCTTCTGCTCGGCGGCGTCTCCCGCGCATTCGGCGGCGTGCGGGCCGTCGACGACGCCAGCTTTTCCGTGGCGGATGGCGAGGTGCACGGCCTGATCGGACCGAACGGCGCGGGCAAGACCACGCTGCTGAACCTCGTCTCGGGGCTGCTCCGCCCGACCGGCGGCAAGATCGAGTTGGACGGTCGCCGCATCGACGGGCTGCCACCGAACCGGGTCGCGGCGTTGGGGGTGGCGCGGACGTACCAGAACATCCGCCTGTTCGGCGGGCTCTCCGCCGCGGACAACGTGGTCGTCGGCCAGCATTTGCGCCGCAATGCGCCGGTCTGGCGGCGGCTGCTGCTCCTGCCTTCCGCGCGCAACGAGGAGCGCGCCGCCCGCGAAGCCGCCGAGGCCGGACTGGCGCGGGTGGGGATGCGCGAGCGCGCGCTGACCCGCGCATTCAATCTCTCGTACGGCGAGCAGCGCCGGGTCGAGATCGCGCGGGCCCTGGCAGCGCAGCCCAGGCTGGTGCTGCTCGACGAGCCCACCGCGGGCATGAACCCGAACGAGGCGGCGGCGGTGGCCCGGCTCGTGCGCGAAGTGGCGAACGAAGGGCGCGCGGTGCTGCTCATCGAGCACAACGTCCGGCTGGTGATGGAGCTGTGCGACCGCGTGACCGTGCTCAACTTCGGCAAGGTGATCGCGCGCGGGACGCCGGTGGAGATCGGCAAGGACCCGGCAGTGATCGCTGCCTATCTCGGAGAGAGCCAGTGAGCGGCCCGCTGCTGGAGGTGCGCGACCTGCGCGTCGCGTACGGGCACGTCGAGGCCGTGCGGGGGATCTCGCTTTCGGTGAGCGCGGGAGAGATCGTGGCGCTGATCGGCCCGAACGGCGCCGGGAAGAGCAGCACGCTGAACGCGATCGCCGGGCTGGTGCGCCCCGCCCGGGGAACGGTGCGCCTCGAGGGCCAGGAGCTCGCCGGCGTCCCGTCGCATGCGGCGGTCGCGGCCGGCATCGTACTGGTCCCCGAGGGCCGGGCGATCCTGCAGCGGATGACGGTCGCCGAGAACCTCATGATCGGCTCCGAGGCGCGCGCCTGGCCGGGAGGAAGGGAGGAGGCCCGCGCCGCCATCGAGGAGCAGATCCGGCGGTTCCCCTCGCTCCAGCGCCGTCTCGATGCTCCCGCCGGCGCGCTCTCGGGCGGCGAGCAGCAGATGCTGGCCATCGCGCGCGGGGTGCTGGCCCGCCCGAGGATCCTGCTGCTCGACGAGCCGTCGATGGGCCTCGCGCCGCTGCTCGTGCGGCAGATCTTCGAGATCGTCGGAGACATCCATCGGCAGGGCGCCACGATCTTGCTGGTGGAGCAGAATGCGCGCATGGCGCTGCAGGTGGCGCAGCAGGCCTACGTTCTCGAGCGCGGCGAGATCGCGCTCGAGGGGCGGGCCGGCGAGCTGGCCCGCGATCCCCGGCTGCAGGCGGCTTACCTGGGTGGAGAGGTCGAGGCATAGAAGACATGGCAGAGCACCTCATTCCTCCGTCGACGCTGCACCGATGGACGGTCGATCTCTGGCGCTGCGCGGGCTCCGGCGAGCGCGAGGCGGGGCTGGTCGCCGACCACCTGGTCGCGGCCAACCTCTCCGGGCACGATTCCCACGGCGTCGGAATGACGCCGCGCTACGTCCGGGCGCTGCTCGAGGGCGATCTGCAGTTGAACCGCACCGTCGGGATCGTCGCCGATACCGGCAGCCTCCTCACCGTCGATGGCCATCGGGGGCTCGGCCAGTCGATCGGGTTCCAGGCGATGGAGATCGCGGTCGAGCGCGCGCGCCGTCACGGCGTGTGCGTGATGGGTCTGAGGAACGCCCACCACATCGGCCGCGTCGGCCACTGGGCAGAGCAGGCGGTCGCCGGCGGCAT
The DNA here is from genome assembly GCA_001918155.1 of Deltaproteobacteria bacterium 13_1_40CM_4_68_19. Classification (GTDB taxonomy): domain Bacteria; phylum Myxococcota; class Myxococcia; order Myxococcales; family 40CM-4-68-19; genus 40CM-4-68-19. Next base: position 2,549 of record MNFJ01000043.1, on the reverse strand, counting down.
GGTCTCGATCCACTTCACGAACGCGGTGTCGTCGCCGCCCATGGTTGCGCCCTACGGCGGCGCGCAGGCTCGCTTTCTCACCAATCCCTTCACGGTCGGCATCCGGGGACCGGGTGGCGACCCGATCGTGCTCGATTTCGCCACCAGCGCGATCGCGCACGGGAAGGTGCGCGTCGCCTACAACCGGAAAGTCGAGGTGCCGCCCTCGTGCCTGATCGATGCCGAGGGCCGTCCCACCTGCGACCCGGCGGTGATGTTCGAGCCCGAGGAAGGCCCGCGCGGCGCGCTCGTCACCTTCGCGGCCCACAAGGGATACGCGCTGGCGATGATCTGCGAGCTGCTGGCCGCGGCGCTGATCGGCGGACCGACCACGCGCCCGCAAACGATGACCATGAAGAGCGCCATCTGGAACAACATGCTCGCCCTCGTCTTCGACCCGGCGCGGCTCGGTTCGCTCGGCACTTACGAGATGGAGGCGCGGGCGTTCATCGACTGGGTGCGATCCGCCCCCCTGAGTGGAGAGATCGATTCGATCCTGATGCCTGGCGATCCCGAGCGCCGCTGTCGCAAGGCGCGCGCCGATGGCGTGCCGATCGACAGCGGCACGCTCGCGCAGCTCGACGAGGCGGCGCAGATGATCGCGCGCGCGAAGGGCCGGTCGCCCGGTCCCCTCTCGGCGAACGTCGGAACGTCGTAACCGCGCTGTGTCAGGGAGACGCGCTGGCGACCAACTGGGCGCGGATCACTTCCTCGAGCTTCGCGATCACTTCGTGCTGGGTGCGGCCTTCCTGATCGTTCCAACCGATGATCGCGCAGTGGCACCCGTACCCGCCGACGGAGCACGCCGGAACGTTCAGGCGCTCGCCGACGGACTGCAGCGCGCGCCGGTACAGCGCGTCGTCGTCGCCTGCGGCTTCCATCAGCGCGCCGGTGAGGCAGTAGCTCCCTCCCGGATCGCGGTCCAGCAGCTGTGTCCAGCCATGCGTCCGCAAGAGATCGCGGGCCATCGACAGAAGCCGCACCGACGGGAGCTTGCTCTGCCGGGGGATGGACTCGATGTACCGATCGACGCGGGCGCGGAAGGCGTCATCGGCGTCCACGAACTCGACGCCGAGGCCCGGGTCCAGGCGCGTCACGCGGGAGAGGGACGGCGATCGGACGTGGATGACCTTCGCCTGGACGGGAACGGGGGGATCGGCGTCGGGCAATTCGAGCGCGACCGGCACCACCGCGCCGATCGGCAGCTCCGTGGAGGTCCGCACGAACATGCCGGTGGTGCTGATGTTCGTCGTTTCCGCGGAGAGGAGCCCGCCCGAGAAAGAGACCTTGAGCGACGCCGGGTAGCGGGGAGCGGGGAGGTGATCCGATTTCAACGGACCACCGATCCGGCCGTGCTGCTCGTGAGCATCTCCCCTCCCGCGGCTCTTTCTGCTCGTAGCGAGAACCGTCGGTAGGTTTCAAGGAGACGTCACACGCCATTTGCCATACCCGGGGCGCATCGCCGGTCGAGCGCGCTGAGAGTGGCACCGAGGACGCGAGACCCCCCCGCTGCTCCGCCGCGAACGGACGCGAACACTGACACCTGACGCTCGCCGCCGCCGGCGCGCGCGCGTGCGGCTTCCGCGTGCGCGATGCGGCTGCTCAGCCGACCTTGCGAACGTTCGCCGCCTGCGGTCCTTTCGGACCCTCCTGCACGTCGAATTCGACCTTCTGGCCCTCGGCCAGGCTGCGAAATCCCTCCGACTGGATCGCGGTGTGATGGACGAACACGTCCTTGCCGCCGCCGTCCGGCGTAATGAACCCAAATCCCTTCGCGTCGTTGAACCACTTCACGGTCCCGCTCGGCATCGAACACTCCTCGGCCCCAGACCAGCGCCGTAGTCCTGCACTTGACTTAAGCCGCGCGGGGCCCGCTGGCCAGTGCCGGCGCCGTCCGGAGTCTCGCGGGCGACAACCGCGTCATCGGGGGGCCCGAGGTCCCTCCCATTCGTTCGCGCGCCCGGCCAGCGGCCCCCGCTGCGGATTGACCACGCAGAAGCGCTGGCCAGTGGGGGCCTCCATCACCCACCAGGTTTTCACGAATGCGACGCGGCGCGCTCCGAGACCCTCGAGCCGCTTCACTTCCGCCTCCATGTCGTCCGTCTCGATGTCCAGGTGGATGCGGCCCGGATGATCGACCTTCTGCACGAGGAGGATGGGCTCGTCGGCGGTTCCGGCCAGCTGCCGGTAGTTCCCGTCCGCCGATTCGATCGGCCGACCGAGCGCGGCGCTCCAGAAGCGCGCCGCCTCGTCGGCGTTTTCGGTCCTGCAATCGATCACGAACGTGCTCAGCCGGCTGTGGTGCATGCGATCCTCCTTGCGGTCGGGAATCCGCGCTTCTTAATCGGCCGGCGAGCGGGCTGCTTGCGCTTTCTTGCGCAGCCCCACGGCGAGATGGCTCCCGGTGGGCGGAGGGGCTCGCTTTCCTGTCCGCTCTGCAGGCTGGCCGGACGGCTCCCGGTGCTGAGGGGCGGCAGCCTTGCCGCCATGCGGCAGCGCGACCAGCGTAC
>MNFJ01000163.1 GCA_001918155.1 Deltaproteobacteria bacterium 13_1_40CM_4_68_19 | reverse complement strand
ACGGAGACCCGGCGCGGGCGGCGGAGGTTGCCAGGGCGAGCCGGGTTTCTCCAGCAGCAACACGCTCAGTTCGAGCGCCCGATCGCTCTCTCCCAGCGTAAGGACAGGAAATGGCTTGTCGCCTTCGATCCGCAGCAGGGCCAGGTCGGTCGCGTCGTCGTGTCCGACCAGCGTCGCCCGATAGACGCGCTCGTCCTCGCCGACCTGCACGGTGATGTCGGTTGCTCCCTCGATCACGTGGCCGTTGGTGGCGATCAGGCCGTCGCTGCGGATGAAGAAGCCGGTGCCGATGCCGCGGACCGGGGTCTCGCTCGGACCGCTCCCGCCCTGGCCGGACATGCGCTCGAGGAAATCCCGGAAGGGGTCGTTGCCGCCCCCTCGCGCGGTGGTCGCGACGATGCCCACCACGGCCGGCATCGACGACTTCACCAACGTCGCGATGGAGATCGGAGGCGCCGTCGGGCGCTCTTTCGCCGCGGACGCATCCGTCCAGAGCGGCCTCATGGCGAGCAGCAGCGTGAGGGCGAGCGTCATGCCGGCAAGGGTGGGAATGCTCTCCCGGCGCGGCAACGCGAGCGTCTAATGATGGACCATCGCCGCGACGAGAAGTTCGGCGGCTGTGTTCGCCGCCCGCGGCGGGCGCCTTCCGTCGAGAAGGACGCGAAATTCGTAATCGATGCCCGGCTGCCGCGGCGTCGAGCACCGCACTTCCACGTCGCCGAGAAGCTGCGAAACCACCTTGCCGGTGCACTGGGGATCGCCTTCCCCGCGGGCGGCCAGGAAGTCGAAGATGCTCTGGGCTCCTCCGGGCTTCCAGGACATCGCCGCGGCGATCGCCCTCTTTGCGTCGCTCGCGTCGAAGCGGCCCTGCAGCCAGGAGAGCGCGAAGGCGAGCAGCACCACCATCGCCAGCGCGAGCGGCCAGCGCGTTCTGGGAATCCCGAGCAGTTCCGCCATCGGAGGCGTTTCCTAACACGGTAGGACCCGCGGAGGGTGACGAAGCCCGGGAATGAATCCGGGGCAAAGTCCCGTGTTCCGGTACCAGTGGTTCACCCGGTTGAACTGACGCACCAAGGTGCGGCCGAGTCCACTAAGTCCGCGGTCGATCAGCGATAACCCGCGCGAGCGGGCGGCTCTGCGAGCAGGGAGTCGAGGGCGGCGCGATCGTCGGGATGCAGCGTTTCCTTGGGCGGCTGGGGGACGATGCCCTCGCGGCTCGCCGTGCGGCGGTGCGCGGCGTCCGCCTCTGGAGCGGCCGCCTGCGCCTTGCGCGAGAGGTGACGGGGCGGTCCGCGGACGCCAGGGCCATGCGTTTCGCCGTCGATGCTCGAGACCCAGTCCCAGCCGGCGCGGAGCCCGCGCGCTGCCAGTCGCGCCGCGGTGCGAGGGGGAACGAACCTCGCCGCGAAGGCGACGCCGCCGACGAGGAGGAGGACAAACAGCCACTTCATGCGCGCGACGCTGACATGGCACCGCAAAGGGCGCCAATTTTCCGCCCGCTTGACGGGGGGCGCTCCCGCCCGCATGGTACGCGACCGATGGCGAACGAGTTGGCGATCCGGACCCGCCGGAGCGACCTGTGGATCTGGGCCTTGGTGGCGGCCGCCACCGCGAGCGTGGTCGCACTGGCCGTCATCCAGGGCAATCGCTCCGGGCCGCGCCTGTCCGGAAGGGCGGCGCCAGCGGTCGCGTTGCCCTTGCTCGGTGGCGGCAAGACTGCGCTACCACAGGGAAAAGTGACCGTGGTCGATTTCTGGGCGACCTGGTGCGCGCCCTGCAGGTACTCCATGCCGCGCCTCCAGAGCCTCTGGAGCGAATACCGGCTGCGAGGCGTCGAGCTCTATTCAGTGGATACCGACGATCCGGCGCCCGGCCGTGAAGCGCAGGTTCGGGAGTTCCTTTCCCGCGAGAGGTTGAACTTTCCCGTCGTCCTCGACGACGGCACCGCCTCCGAGGCGTTCCAGGTCGCAAGCCTGCCCACGATGCTGCTCGTCGACCGGACGGGAACAGTGGTCTGGAGCCACGTGGGAGCTTTCACCGCGCCCCAGGAGCGGCAGCTGCGAGCGGCCCTCGATCGGGCGCTCATGCCGCCTTAACCTGGCGCCGTCCTTCCCATCGTGTGGTAGCCCTTGTCGACGTACACCGTCGTCCCGGTGATCCCGCTCGCCAGCGGGCTGCAGAGGAACGCGGCCACGTTTCCCACCTCGATGGCGTCGATCTGCTCCGGCAGCGGCGAATTCGCCTTGTAGAAGTCCACCATCTCCTCGATGAACCCGATGGCGCTCGCGGCGCGCGAGGCCAAGGGACCCGCCGAGATCGTGTTCACGCGGATGCGGAACTTGCGACCTGCCTCGAACGCCAGCGTCCGGGTATCGCTCTCCAGCGCCGCCTTGGCGGAGGACATTCCGCCGCCGTATCCGGGCACCGCGCGCTCGCTGGCGAGATAGGTGAGCGAGACCGCGCTGCCTCCCGGTCGCATCAGGGGCGCGAGCCGCTGCACCATCGAGACCAACGAATAGGCGCTGACGCTGATGGCCGTCAGGTAGCCGTTGCGCGAGGTCTCGAGCAGCGGCTTCTTCACCTCCGGGCCATTCGCGAGCGAGTGCACCACGATGTCGAGCGCCTTGTCGCCGAAGTCGCGCCGCAGCGCCTCCGCCAGCCCCTGGATGGAGAAGTCGCCGCGCTCGTTGTAACGCTTGCTGGTGCGGACATCCTCGGGGCAATCCGCGAGCGTGTCGTAGGCGGCGTCCAGCGGGTAGATCTTCTCGAACTCGAGCATTCCGCCGCGCGAGAGCTTGCGGGACTCGTCGATCTTGCCGCGCCGGATCAGCGTCTCGAAGATGTTCAGCGCCGGCGGCCAGGTGCCGACGCAGACCGACGCGCCGGCCTCCGCCAGCGCCTTGGAGATGGCGAAACCGAAACCCGCGTCGTCGGCGACTCCAGCGACCAGCGCGCGCTTTCCCGTCAGGTCGATTGCCAGCATGCGCGCGGTATCGCGCAACTACCGGGAGTCCGCAAGCGACAGCTCGAAGCGACCGTCCATCACGACAATCCAGCGGCGCCGGCGCGGCGACGCTGGTACTACGTGGGCGTGCTGACGGTGGTCTGCGCGAGGTTCCTGGCGTGAACGAGGCGATCGCCGCTCCGCGGACACGCTGGCCGCTGCGCGCGGCCGGCTGGCTGATCGCGGTCGCCCTCGTCGTGGTGGCGGCGCGCCGGATCGATTTCCCCGCGCTCGGCTCGGCCCTGCGCGCGACCGCCTGGGGTTGGGTCGTCCTGGCGATGGTCTGCGCCGTGATCGGGAACACGCTCGCGCAAACGCGGCGCTGGCAGGCGCTGCTCGAGCCGATTCCTCACCGGCAGCGCGCGAGCTTTTTCGATCTCGTCCGCGTGTCGTTCGCGAGTGGCGCGGTCAGCACCCTCCTGCCCGCGCGAGCCGGTGAGGCGGTGCGCGTGATCGAGCTGAAGCGGCGGCGCGGCTACCCGGCCGGCGCGCTGATCGCAGCTCAACTGGCCGAGAAGGGGATTCAGGCGATCAGCCTCGGCCTCGTCCTCGGGATCTGCGCGCTGCTGCCGGGCGCCTGGGCGCCGCCGCTCGCCCTGGCGGGCGCCGTCGCGGCGGTAGCGGTCGCACTGCTGGCGGTGCTGCCGAGACACGCCCCGGGCGTTGCCGGCCGGTTCCTGGACGCGCTGCGCACCCTGCACGCGGAGCGCTCCTGGGTCCGGAGCCTGCTCTGGTCCATGGTCTCGGACGCGGTGGATCTGCTGCTCGTTGGTCTGTGCCTGCGAGCATTGGGCATCGACGTGCATCCCGGTGTCTGGGCGATGGTCCTGCTGTCGATCAATCTCGCCTTGCTGCTGCCCTCGACGCCCGGTCACTTCGGAATCCTCGAAGCGGGCGCGGTGTGGGCACTCACCACCGCCGGCGTGGCGGCGGAGCCCGCGCTCGCGTTCGCGCTCGTGTACCACGCCGTGAATCTCGTTCCCGGAACCGTCCTCGGCGCGCTGGCCATCTCGGTGCCGTGGAAATGACCTGATACCCTGAAGGCGTGCGCCGTCTCCTGCTCCTCGCGCTGGCCGGATGTGCCCACGCCGGGGCGCCGCCGTCACCGCCGGGATTCGCACGCTCGAAGGAGCGCGCCGCGGAAGTCTGCCTTCCACCGGGCGTCAAGGCCTATCTCGGCGCCCTCCGCTGCGCCGGCGGCGCCCTCGCGCAGACGAAGCGAATCGGATCTGTCGGGAGTCGGGTCACTCCCTCCGACCCGAACGATCCCCGCATCCTCCTGCAGATGGACCCGGAGCGCCCCCTCCAACCCGGCGAGCCGGACCTGCACATCGTGGACGCATTCGAAGTCCGCTGCCCCCACGCGACCTATACCGTCTTCATCGACATGTACCACTGCCCGTCGCCACCCCAACCTCCACCCGACGGTCTGCGGCGATAGCTTACTCGGTGCGCCACTGGCCGATGGGTGCCGGCGGCGGAGGAATGTCTTCGTCGCGGGTGCGGCCGAGGTTAAGGGTATCGGCGGCCCAGCCGATCAGCTTCACCAGCTCGTGGTCGCGCCATCCCTTGTTGGCCTCGCCGTGCAGGAACTCGACGGCGTTCGCGCGCGTGCGCGCCCGGTGATAAGGCCGATCCGTGGTGATGGCGTCGTAGATGTCTGCGAGCTGGAGGATCTGTGCCGGCACGGGAAACTGCTGCCCCTTGAGGCCGTCCGGATAGCCGCTTCCGTCCAGGCGCTCGTGGTGCCAGCGGATGATCGGCAGCAGGTGGCGAAGGCTCTTCAGCGGCTCGCAGATGCGCTCCCCGATGATCGGGTGCTTGTTCATCACGATCCGCTCTTTGTCCGTCAGCCGGCCGGCCTTGTTGATGATCTCGTTCGGGATGCCGATCTTGCCGATGTCGTGCAGCACGCCGCCCTGGCGCAGCGCCTCGCAGATCTCCTCGTCCAGTCCCGCGAGCCGCCCCGCCTCGACGGCCAGGGCGCCGACGCGCTCGGTATGACCTTCCGTGTACGCGTCCTTCGCCTCGACGGCGTTGGCGAGCGCGAAGATCACCTGCGAGGCGTCCTCCAGCCGCTCGGTGGCGAGGCGGTTGCGCAGCGCGGAACGGATGCGGGCGTGCAGCTCGGCCCGCGGGGGCGGAAACGGGAGCACGTGGTCCGCGCCGTCGTCGAGCGCGGCCACGGTCCGGTCCTCTCCCGGCTCGGCGAACGCCACCACCGGCAAGAGGCGCGTGCTCGCGGCGCCCTTGATCCTCCGGCAGATCGCGCTCCCGGCCGGCGATTCGCCGCGCAGGTCGACGAACGCTACCGCCGGCTTCGACGCCAGCAGCGCGTCGGCGGCCGAGGTGACGGACTCGGTCTCGACCAGGGTGTATTCGCGCCCCAGCGCAGCGGCGATGGCTTCGCGAAAGGCGATGTCACCCGCGACCAGGACGGAGATTGCCATGCGCGAAATGAGCGTAACACCGTTTAGGATCCCAAGCCCACCCACGACGAGCCGTCCGGATAGAGCTCCCGTTTCCAGATCGGCGCGTCCTTCTTCAATGCCTCGATCGCGTGGCGACACGCCTCGAACGCGTCGGCGCGGTGCGGCGCCGCGGCCGCGATCACGACCGAGATCTCGCCGGGTTCCAGCGCGCCGGTGCGGTGGTGGATGGCGATGCGCGCCGCCCACTTTTCCCGAGCCTGTGCGGCGATCTGCTCGAAGATGCGCAGCGCCATCTCCGGATACGCCTCGTACTCGAGCCGCACCACGCGCTTGCCATGGTTCGTCGCGCGCACCGTCCCGACGAAGCTGACCACCGCTCCGCAGTCGGCCCCCGCTACCTCCCGCAACGGGGCCTCCGGCGCGACCGCCGCCGGCCCGATGCGATGCGGTACGGCCCCGCCAGAGACGGGCGGAATCAGCGCGACCTCGCTGCCGTCCCGCAGCCTCCTCTCCGGCGCGGCGAACTCCTGGTCGACCGCCAGGCGGAGCCTCTGCGCGACCGGCTGCAGCGCCGGGTGACGCGCGCAGGCGGCAGCGAGCGCCTCGGCGGCGGTGGCGGCGTCGTGAAGCTCGAGCGTCTCCGAGGACGTCCCGGCGCGCTCGCGGGCGGCAGCGAAATAGCGGATCGTCACGCGCATTGCGGCAAGCATGCTAGAACAGATTTGAAACTCGTGCTCCGAGAGGGTTGCGCTCTAGCCTCTCCCGCGCCGAAGGCTGCCGAAGGCGCGGGTATGCGGCTATTGTTTTGAGGCTGTACAGATCATGAGATGCGCTCTAGCAGCGTTGACGCCTTCAGGGGCCGTCTCTATTCTGCGCAGCCCCAATGGCCGAGCGGCACAACCTCACGGTGGACGAGTGCCTTGCCCTTCTCAAGGACGCCTCGCTCCGTCCGGAGAGCATCGCCGAGGAGATGGAATGCGCCGGCGTCTCGCGCCCGCAGCCGACGCACGTGCAGTCGGCGCGGGACGTCCTGGCGAAGCTCCACACCGAGGCGGTCGCGCAGACTGCCGGCCTGGCCGGTCCCGATGCACGGGCGTTGGCGGCGGAGATCGCGTCGCTTCCGGAGATGCTGGCGCTCGCCCTGGTGCACGCCGCGGGCCGCGTCGCGCGGCAGGAAGTCCTTCTCGAGCTGGCCACTTCACCGAGCCGGATGCTGGCGAAGGAATCGAAGCGCGAGCTGCAGAAGCTGAAGCAGCGTGGCGTGCAGGTGCAGGAGCTTCCGCCGCAGGGCGAGCCGGTCCTGAAGCCTCTTCCGGAGGGCGAGGCGCCCTCCTGCTATGCCAGCAGCATCGACGCGTACGGCGAGCGGGCGGTCTGGTGGACGCGTCCCGCCCGGCAGGGAGTGGAGCTGGTGCAGATCGTCATCTCCGATCTGAAAGGGATTCTCGCCGTGGACGCGCTCGCGCTTTCGCGCCGGTCCTGGCGGGAGTTCGTCAAGCGGCTTCCGCGGCAGAACGTGGTCGCCACCGTCGAGATCCCGAAGGACCATGCGCGGCAGCTGATCGCCGAGGCGGAGGCCGCCGGGGCCCGCAACGGATTCTCGCCTCCACCGGCCTACGCCGATGCGCTGCGCCTGCTCGGGCCCGCGCCGCAGACGCCGCCTCCTTCGCCGGGTCTTTCCCTGGAGCTGCCCGACGAGCTGGCGCATCAGCTGGCGGGCGCCGCGCTGTTCGAGGATCCGCTCTTCATGGCGTGGATTCCGGAGGAGGACGACCTGCGCCGGTTCGCGCTGCGCCTCGACGAGATCGCCACCAGCCAGCTCTACATCGATGCGGCGCAGCGGCGGCAGGCATTGGAACGGGCCGCCGACGACGCCGCGCTCGCGTACTTCACGCCGCAGCGCCGCGCGCTTTACGCCAAGCGCCTGGTGGAGATGGCGCACGTGCTCGCGAGCGAACGTCGCCTCGACGCCGCCCGGACGGCGCTCGCCGTCTCGCGAGCGCTCGGGACGGACGCCACCAACTCCTTCTGCCGCGCCCTGTTCACCCATTCTCTCCAGGGACGCCTCGAGCCCAAGGCGCCGCCGCCGCAGCCGTCGCCCTCCGGACTGGTGACCCTGTGAGCGCGGCGGAGCAGAAGAACCCGCTGCCCACCACGGACGCGATCATCGCCGGTCCGGACGGGCGCATCGTGCTGATCCTGCGTAAGAACGAGCCGCGGGGCTGGGCGCTCCCGGGCGGGTTCGTCGATTGGGGCGAGGAGATCGGGAGCGCTTGCCGGCGCGAGGCGAAGGAGGAGACCGGTCTCGACGTCGAGCTGGTCATGCAGTTCTTCACCTATTCCGATCCCCGGCGCGATCCGCGCAAGCACACCATCTCCACCGTCTATGCCTGCCGGGTGAAGGCGGGAGCGGAGCCGAAGGCCGACGACGACGCCGCCGAGGCACGCTGGTTCAGCGAAGCCGAAGTTCCCTGGCGGGCCCTCTCTTTCGATCACGGCGAGATCCTGCGCGACTACTTCCGCTGGGTCCACACCGGCGAACGCCGCCGCTTGTAGTCGCGCCGCCGAAGGCGGCTAAAAGGCCATGAGACGCTGCAGTCAGTGCGGCGTGGATTCGGAAGTAGGGGGAGGGACGGCCACGGTGGAGGGCCGCGCCAGGGTGCGGGCGTGGGTATCGGCCGCCTGCCAGCGGTTGTACAGATCGATCGCGTTCGAGCGGCGCTGGGAAACCTCCTTGAGGAGATTCGCCTCCTGCGCCTGGGCGCTCGCCACGCGGCGGTCGACGTCGCCCGGATTCACCGTTGCCGCCTGCGGCGCATTGCCCGCCTTCATCGCCCGATACTTGGCCTGCTCGGTCAGCGCCTGGGCCGTGACCACGTGCGCTTCGGCCAGCTTGCGCTCCGCCTCGGCCACCGAGACCATCTGCTGCAGGTATTGCAGTTTCAAGTCGGTCGCTTTCAGCCGATCCTGCGCGCCGGCGATCTCGTCATCGATCTCGGCGATCTGATCCTTGCTCGCGTACTGCTTCTTCCGCAGGTCCTTCTCCGTCAGCGCCCGCTTCAGCTGCGCCTCGGCCACGCTCCGTTCGCTGCGCGCCACTTCCAGGCGCGCGCGGGCGTCCGCCTCGTTCGCCCGGGCCCGGGCGGCCGCGTCGTGGGCACGCCCCTCTTCCACCCGGGCGTCATCGACCGGCTCCATCTGGGACTCGTTGAGCCGCGAGAGCCCCGACTCGTCCATCCGTGCCGCCGGCTTCTGCGACGAGCAAGCGACCGCAATGAGCGCGCTGCCAATTGCGATGAGGCTTCCGCGCATGCGCACCCCCGGGAAACGTCCGCAGGAGAACGTAGTGCCTGCGCGCCGGCGGAGCATGGGCTATGCTGCCGCCCTTCAATGGCCATCCTCGTCGCCGTCGTGGGCCTCGGATTGCTCATCGCCGCCCACGAAGCCGGGCACCTGGCGCTCGCCCGGATGATGGGCATGCGGGTGGAGACTTTCTCGCTCGGATTCGGGCCGCGCATCTGGGGATTCCGCCGCGGCGAGACCGACTACCGGCTGAGCGCGCTCCCGCTCGGCGGCTACTGCAAGATCGCGGGGTTCACGCCCGACGATCCGGCGGCGCAGGATCCGTCGGATCCCGGTTCGTACATGAACAAGCCCGCGTGGCGGCGCTTCCTGGTGATCGCGGCCGGGCCGGGCGTGAACTACCTGGTGGCCTTCCTGATCATCGCCGCCCTTTACGCGTCCCACGGCTTCCTCGACTTGACGACCACGCGCGTCGAGGTGATTCCCGGGGGACCCGCCGCCGCAGCGGGCCTGCAGACGGGCGACCAGGTGGTGGCGGTCGACGGCGTCGCGGTGGACTCCTTCGACGATCTCCGCCGGGAGCTGCAGAAGCCGGGAGCCGGGGCGCAGCGCCGCGTCGAGGTGCTGCGCGACGGAGCGCGGCAGGCATTCACCGTGCGGCCCCAGAACGGGACCATCTCGGTCAAGCTCGATCGCGTGATGGTGCGCCTTCCGCTCGCGGAAGCCGTCCCGCGAGCGCTGCGCGACGTCTGGGCGCTGAACGCCGCGACCGTCGGCGCGCTCTGGGATGCTGTCCGGGGGAAGGGCAGCGCATCGCTCGCGGGACCCATCGCCATCGTCCGGCAGGCTAGCGCGGAGGTGAAGCGCGGCATCGCGGACTTTGCCAGCATCCTCGCGAACATCTCGGTGGGGTTGGCGCTGTTCAACTTCCTCCCGGTTCCTGCGCTCGACGGCGGGCGGCTGGTGTTCCTCGGCGTGGAGCTGATCACCCGGCGCAAGGTCAACCAGCGGCTGGAATCGGTGGTCCACGTGGTCGGCCTTCTCCTGCTGCTCGGGCTGCTGGTATCGGTCGTCGTCTTCGGAGACCTGCAGCTGGGAAAACGGCTGTTCTCCCGCGGCGGCTGAACCGCGACGGCCGTGATACACAGCGGCCATGGCGAAGATGCGCAAGACCCTGGGGCGCCGGCCCAAGGCCCCTGCCGCCGCGCCGAAGAAGGCGCCGGGCGTACAGCTCACCGAGGGCGACCGCGATCTCCTCCGCCGTCTTTCGGATCGGACCGGGCTGCAGGCGCACGAGGTGCTCGAGCGCGCGCTGGCCGGCTACGCCGCCTCAGCCGCACCGGGGATGCCGCTGCATCCGGAGCCGGCGAGGAAGATCCGCAAGGGGGAGCCGCCACAGAAGCTCTTTCTCTCCGTGGACGGCAAGCCGGAGGTGGAAGTCGACAAGACCGAGTTCGTGCTCGGAAGCGGGGAAGACGTCGATCTCCGTCTCGACCTGCCCCTCATCTCTCCGCGCCACGCCCGCATCCTCTGGAAGGGCGGACGGCCTGTTTTCGAGGACTTGCGTTCGGCGCGCGGCTCCTACCGCCTCGGGCAGCCGGTCGACGTCCGGATGCTCGAGACCGGCGACGAGATCGATCTGGGAGGGTTCCTCCCCATCCGGTTTCGCTTCGGCGAAGGAGCTTGAAAACGCACGCTGAGCCCGCCGAGGCGGAGCTAACTTTCCGGGTCGCTGGCGGTTCTGCCTTCGAGACGTATGGCGCACATCGGCGACAGGCTCCAGGCGTTCCTGTCGGGTGGCCTCTCCCCCGCCGAGCGGGAGCAGGCCGACGCCCATCTCTCCGCCTGTGCGCAGTGCCGCGAGGAGCGCGATCTTCTCGCCGCCGCCGCCGCCCTGATCCCGCCGCTGCCTCCTCGCGAGCCGCGCGCGGGCTTCGCCGCGATGGTGGCGCTGAACGCGCGCGACCGCCGCGAGCCGTTCGTCCGCTGGCTGCGCTGGTCGCTCGGGGGTGTACTGGCGGCGGGCGTGGCGGCGGTCGCGGCCGCGATCCTGATTCCGGCGGCGCCACAGCTGCAGCGCAGCGAAGACGTGCGGATCGCGCAGAGGCTCGACCTGTTCGAGGACCTGGCGGTGGTGCAGCATCGGGAGGCGCTCGAGGATCTGGAGATCGTCGCCGTCCTCCACACGCTGGAGGCGCGGCCGTGAAGCGCGCGCTCCTCCTCGCCGTCGCCCTGATCGCGGCGGCGCCAGCCCGGGCGCAACAGAGCGCCGAGGATCGATTCCGCAGCTTGCCGCCCGAGAAGCAGGCGGAGCTGCGGCAGCGGTTCCGCGAGTTGCAGTCGCTGCCGCCCGGGGAGCGCGCTGAGTTGCGGCGCAACCTAGACCGGCTCGACTCCATGCCGCAGGGCGAGCGCGATGCCGTGATGGACAACTACCGCCGGTTCCAGCGGATGAGCCCGGACGAGCGCCAGCAGATCCTGCGGCAGTGGCAGGAGTTCCGCCGCCTGCCGCCGGAGAAGCGCGCCGAGCTGCGCCGGCTGCTTCGCGGGGTGATGGACGCCGATCCGTCCGAGCGGAAACAACTGCTCCAGAACATGGGCCGTTGGGAGCAGATGACGCCTGAGCAGAGGGAGGAGATGCGCCAGCGCTTCCGCGACCGGCGCGAGCAGCGCAGGGAGGAGCGTCAGGAACGCCGCGAGGAGCAAAAGGAGCGCCGGCAGGAGCGGCGTCAGGAGCGCCGCCAGGAGCGCCGCGGAGGGTAGCGCCCGAGGCGGCGGCGGGAATCCTGGTGGGGTTGGGGAACGGATTCGCATGGTGCGCGTGGTCGGGGTCATCGCGGTCGTGCTCGCTGCCGCTGCCGCGCACGCGCAGGAACGCCCACAGCCGCCTCGGGTGCAGCAACCGGACGGCGGAGCCGCACCGGT
>MNFJ01000102.1 GCA_001918155.1 Deltaproteobacteria bacterium 13_1_40CM_4_68_19 | reverse complement strand
ACGAACGAGGACGACGCGGCCAACCGCATGTCCGAACGGTACGGCGTCTCGGAGCTTCCCACGGTTCTCGCCGGATCCCGGCGGGTTACTGGGTTCGTGCGTCCGGCGGAGATGCTCGCGGTCCTTCGCGCGGAAGACGATGTGCCAGCAGCCGGGTCAGGGCCGCTCCGCTGCGTGGGGCCGCTCCGCTGCGTGCTCGGCGGCCTGTTCGATCAGTGCAGCGACCTCTTTCGGGTGGGATCGATAGACGGAGTGGCTCGCGCCGTCGATCTCGACGGTCTGGCTGTGCGCCCGCGCGGCGTACATCCGCTCGAGATCGGGACTGATGATCCGGTCGGACCTGGCGACCATGTACCAGCTCGGCTTGAGCTTCCACGCCGGATTGGTGATCGGAGCGCTGAACACTTTCGCCGCGGTGAAGCCCTGCGAGCGCGCTTCGAACGCGGCCTCGTCGCCGGACAGGTCGGCCGCGAAATCCGCATGGTAGCGTGCGGGATCGATGTATGTGTAGCCGTCCGGCGTCTTCTGGATCGCATCTCGACCCGCGGCGGGGTACCGCTTGCCGTTCCCCGTCTCGGTTTCGCCCTCGTCCGGCGCATGGGCCGCGATGTAGACGAGGCCCGCGACGTGCGGGTCGAGGCCCGCTTCGGTAATGATCGCTCCGCCGTAACTATGACCGACGAGGATGCAGGGCCCATCCTGCTGCTCCAGGATGCGTTTGGTCGCGGCCACATCTTCATCCAGGCCGGTCAGCGGGTGCTGGACCACCGACACCTTGTAACCGTCCCGAACGAGGATATCGTAAACGGGCCGCCAGCCGGAGCCGTCGACGAAGGCGCCATGCACGAGAACGATGCTCTTCACCGGAGCTGCGTTCGCCGTGGTCGCCGCTGCGCAGAGCAGTGATGCGCCGAGCGCACCGATCCCCAAGGCAGTCTTCATTTCCCGTCGACTGTGCAGCCGGCGTGCCAACGGCCAGCGTGGTCCGATCGGCTCGTTCGGCGACCGAGAACGCACGCGCTGTCCAGCTGTTCGACAGAGTTGAGTCGACCCCGTCGCGAATCGATCAGCGGACGACCCCCTTGCAGTGACCGCGCTGTTATCGCCGCCAGCCAGGCGGCGGTGCAGCGTAGCCGCGCTCGACGACCGGAAACGGATCAGCGCTACGACGGAGCTCGGCCTCGGTCAGGGCACCGCCATCTACCTCGATGCCGAGCGCGACGAGCCCGGCGCGGTCGTCGTAGCGCGCGCCAATCACCGCCTCGGGTCGCAGGAGCGCGCGCTCGAAAGGAACCTCGGTGACTTGCGACGAGACAGCCTCGCCGAACTCGGTCCCAAGACCTGGGCGTTCGGGGGCCTTCTGCGGGAGTGGCGCGGACGGCGAACCGGGGGGCGTCACCGCGGGCGCGTTCTCCTCAGCGCGCGGCGCCGGGCTCCCGCTCTGCCGCCCTTCGAGATCATCGCGGAGACCGCCGTTCCACGGCGATGGGTAGAGCGGCCGCGGCGGCGGATACGAGCGTTCGGGGAAGATCGCGATGCCGATGACCCCCACCTCGCGCGCGTTGCCGGTCTTCGCCGCATAGGACTCGGGCACGGCCGAAAAGCGGAATGCCGCCGCCTCCTGCAGCGAAAGGCGCCAGCCGTCGATGTCCGCGCTGCCCCACGCGGGCACGATGTAGCCGCGCTTCTTACGCCAGTCGGCGGGCTTGCCGTCGACCACGTCGCGCCCGTCCACCGAGACGACGGCCTCGATGCGCCGCCCACTGCGGTTGACGACCCGGAGGGTGTACCGCTCGCCGAGGTGGCCAAGCACGAACGTCTCGCCGTCGTGGCGATACGTGCGCGCTGGCGCGCCGCCGATCAGCACCTGCAATTCGTACGGCCCCGAGCGATCGGTGATCGCCTGCGAGGGAAAGGCGGCGAAGAGCACCAAAGCGGCGAGCGCGCGAGTCATGAGCGGCCTCCTGCGATCCTGAAACGCAGGACACACCGGCGGGATCTACGGATTCAGGCGCGCTCGACCTGCCCGGGAGCAGTAGGCGGTTTCCTTAGCGACATCCGGGACCTACGCTCGGCGTCTGAGGCAACCAAAAGACGACGACAAGCTTCAGCGCAGCGAGCTGGTGCGCTTCAAGTCAATCGCCGCCTGCCCTCCAGGCGTGAGTGGGCCGTGACGAACGACGACCACCTGTGGGTTCCCGCCGATACCGGCTTCGTCGCTGACCGGCCGCGCGACGTCCTTCACCAGCGCCTGGAAGTCCTTGCCCTCGATGCCGGTCTGGAAGTGCGCAAACCAGTTCGCCGCATCGGCGGCTGAATCCGCCATGCAGTGATGGTAGAGGGTGTCGCCGTAACGCCGGACTCCGAATTCGCGCATGCTTCTCTCCTCACTCGGGCGCGACCAAAGATAGGTATCGAGCGGGCTTGCGGCTCGCCCGGGCAAACAGAGAACCGCGCAAGGGCCTATGCCCCCTCCAAGGCTATCGCGTCGTCACCGATGCGTCAGTGAGCGTCTCGGATGGAGGCGGCTCTCCACCAACCTTCACTGTTGCAATGCTCGCATTGACCCCAGACGCGGTCGATGTCCATCCGTTTTCCGTCGCGCTCCTCGATGTGGCTCGGGTGGCGGCTGGTCTCGGTCACTCTTCCGGAGCATCGGGCGCAGCTTGCGATGCCATGCTCGTCGACGTGACAGTGCGTCGGATCCACAAAAGACAGTATATCACCGCAGCTCCACTTTCCCGCGCCCATGCCTACCCCTGCGCAGTGAGACGGACGATCACCCTCGTTCACGGCCCGCTGTCGAGGGAAGCCCTCTTGTCATTCCGGGTCTGGACGCAGACGTCCTTGGGCGATCAGGCGCGCCTGGATCTGCGCAATGCGGGACTCGGCAGCGTGAAGCGCATCCGGGTTCGTGTGCACGGAGTAGGTGCCCAAACGCGAGCTCGTAACGGTGCGGGACGGCCGAACCCAGGACGAATTCGCTGTCGCCTCGAGCTTGGAACTCGATCGCCGCCTCCGATGGCTCGAACACCGCGAGGTCTCCGGCGCGCAATGGCTCGGAGGTCACCACCTCCCCGGTGCCGATGGCGACCCAGCACACCGTCTCCGGCCAGAGTAGAGCCGCTGGCATTGAATGATTAGATGGGCGTGGCCGAAAGGACTGTCTCACGGCCGGAACAGTCGGAAGAGCAATGAAGCCGCTATGCCCCGCGACGACCGCGCATGGGTCCGAGCTCCCATGCTGGCGGCGGCATCCGTTCCTGCAGGCGGTCGACGAAGGTCTTGACGAGGGGAGAGAGGTGTCGGCTGCTCGGATAGACCACTTGGATCAACCGCGCCTCCAGCTCGGACACCTTCCTGCTGACGGTCGACTTCGGCATGCCGAGCTTCGCCGCAGCCATGGTGAAGCTGCCGGCCTGCACGACTCGAGCGAAGACGAGCATTTCGTTGACGTCCATCGGCTGTTGTTCCGTCCGTGGAACAGTAACGGCACCGGACTGGCTGTCCAACGAAAGGGGTCGTACTTCGGGATCGAGGTGGCGGACGGTGGCCCGGTGAAGGCGGACGAAGACTCGTTCCAGGATTGAGCGTGAGCTCGCGGCTGATGTTCCACGGGCTCCCCGCCCGGCTGTGGAGCATCTGACGAGGACGGAGGAGCACATGGATGCAATCTGGAAGTGGGCGCAGTTCGTCGGCCGCGTGGCGCTCGGAACGATCTTCGTCGTCAGCGGTCTGGGAAAGCTTGCCGCCTGGCAGGGAACCGCCGCGTACGCGGGCAGCAAGGGCGTTCCGGAGATCCTGCTCGCGATCGCCACTGCCCTCGAGTTGCTCGGGGCCGCGTCCGTCGTGCTCGGGTTCAGGACCCGCTGGGGTGCGCTCGCGCTGCTCATCTTCCTCGTGCCAGTGACGCTCGTGTTCCACAACTTCTGGGCAGTCCCTGCTGAGCAACAGCAGATGCAGATGGCCCACTTCCTCAAGAACCTCGCCATCGGCGGGGGGCTGTTGATCGTCTTTGGAAGAGGAGCAGGCGCCTTCAGCATCGACAGCAGGCGAACACCCGCGCGCGGCGAACCGGTCGCGGCCACGAGGGCCGCACAATAAAGGTGCGAGAGGCGGTCCGCGCCTCACGCCAGCCGCTGAAAAGTCCGGTCGTCACGCTCGGTTCGTCCTTGGGCGCTCCGGGAGGGGTGAGCACCCAGTTCCCGTTCCAGAGTCGCTGCGCGGTCTCCGCGCGCCGGGGCCTATGGGTGTTCATTCTCGTCCTCATAGTGGCCAGTTTCCGCGGTCGTCAGCGCTGGGACGACAGCCATAGGGTGCAACCTCAGACAGACGGTATTGCACCTACGGTGATAAAGGTCTGCAGAACCGACGTGGAGCCGCCCGGCCGGCGGTGCCGGGAGTCGTGGCGGGCCTCGTTCGAGAAGCGCACCGGCGGTCCTCAGCGTCACGTTGCACGGTCGACTCGTGTCCTCTCTTGCGGTAGTTACCCTGGCTCGGGGGTCTCAAGACATGAAGATGAAAATGGTCGTGGCGGTGATGGCGCTGTTCGCCGTTCGGCACGCCTGGGCAGAGGAGCAGGCTGTGGAGGTGGTGCACTGGTGGACCTCAGGCGGTGAGGCGGCCGCGCTGAACGTGCTGAAGGAGGATATGCAGAAGCGCGGCTACGCTTGGAAGGACAGCCCAATCGCCGGCGGCGGCGGCGAGCAGGCGCGGACGGTGCTGCGCGCGCGGGTGGCGGCGGGGAACCCCCCGGACGCCATGCAGATGCTGGGGTTCACCATCCGCGACTACGCCGACGAGGGCCTGCTCGGCGACCTCTCCAGCGTCGCCAACAAGGAGGGCTGGGACAAGGTGGTGCCGGCTCCGCTGGCCAAGTTCTCGAAGAACGCCAAGGGCCAGTGGGTGGCCGCGCCGGTGAACATCCACCGGACCAACTGGATCTGGGCGAACAAGAAGATCTTCGACGAGCTGAAGATCTCCCCGCCCAAGACCTTCGACGAGCTCATCGCCATCTCCGCGAAGATCAAGGCCGCCGGATACATCCCGCTCGCGCACGGCGGGCAGCCCTGGCAGGAGGCCACCATCTTCGACAGCGCGGTGATGTCGGCCGGCGGGCCGGCGTTCTACAAGAAGGCGATGATCGAGCTCGACCCGGCCGCGCTGGGCAGCAAGAACATGGAGAAGGCCTTCGATCAGATGGCCAAGCTCCGCACCTTGGTGGACGACAACTTCTCTGGCCGCGACTGGAACCTTGCCACCGCCATGGTCATCAACGGCAAGGCCGCCATGCAGATGATGGGCGATTGGGCCAAGGGTGAGTTCATCAAGGCTGGCAAGAAGCCCAACGTCGACTTTCTCTGCTTCCAGTACCCCGGCACCGAGGGCGCTTTCACCTTCAACACCGACCAGTTCGCCATGTTCAAGGTCGGTGAGAAACAGGCCAAGGGGCAGCTCACGCTGGCGAGCGCCGTCATGAACCCGAGCTTCCAGGAGGCCTTCAACCTGGCGAAGGGCTCGATCCCGGCGCGAACAGACGTGCCCGACACCAAGTTCGAAGCCTGCGGGAAGAAGTCGATGGCAGACCTCAAGGTCGCCATCAAGAACGACACCATGCTCGGCAGCTTCGCTCACGGCCACGCCATGCCGGACGCCGTCAAGGGCGCCGGCTACGACGTGGTGACGAAGTTCTTCAACCACCCCGGCGCGTCATCGGCCGAGGCGGCCAAGGAGTTTGCGAAGGCGATCGAGGCTGCCAAGTAGCGCGTCTGGCGGGCGGCGGGGCCACATGCCTCGCCGCCCGCTCTGTGCCGGTCCGCAGCGGCGGTCGGGACGTCGGCGCGCGTCGCCCCGGGGGTGAGACATGCAAACAACCGTCATGACCGAGCAGGAGGCCCGCGCTCCCGCCGGTAGCGTCACCCAGCCGGCAGCGCGCGTCGGCTGGTCGAGCCCCAGGGGGTGGCTGCAGCAGCAGCTCCCCAGACTGGTGCTGTCGCCCACCGTGGTGATCACCCTCGTCTTCGTCTATGGCTTCATTCTCTGGACGCTGTACCTCTCCTTCACCCGCTCGCGCGGCATCCCCAGCCACGAGCTCGTCGGCTGGCTCAACTACCAGCGCGTCTGGAACCATCCGCGCTGGTCGGTGGCGCTCCACAACCTGGCGGTGTTCGGGATCCTCTACATCGCCCTGTGCCTGGTCCTGGGCCTTTTCATCGCCATCCTCCTCGACCAGCGCATCCGGCAGGAGGGCGCGCTCCGGGCCATCTACCTCTATCCGATGGCACTCTCCTTCATCGTCACCGGGACCGCGTGGAAGTGGATGCTGAACCCAGGGCTCGGGCTCGAGAAGCTGTTCAAGGACTGGGGCTTCGCCAACTTCAAGTTCGACTGGATCATCGACGAGAGGATGGCCATCTACACCGTGGTAATCGCCGGGGTGTGGCAGGCCTCGGGGTTCGTGATGGCGATGTTCCTGGCCGGCCTGCGCGGCGTCGATCAGGACCTGATCAAGGCCGCTTCTATCGACGGCGCCTCCCTGCCGCGCATCTACCGCCGCATCATCATCCCGCAGCTCCGGCCGGTGTTCCTCTCGGCGGTAGTGATACTGGCCCACCTGGCCATCAAGAGCTACGAGCTGGTGGTCGCTCTCACCGGCGGCGGCCCAGGCTACGCGACTGAGATGCCGTCCACCTTCATGTACGCCCACACCTTCACTCGCAGTCAGCTGGGATGGGGCGCCGCCAGCGCCACCATGATGCTGCTCACCGTGGCCGCCATCATGGTCCCCTACCTCTACTCCGAGGTCCGCACCGTCCGCAGCCGGCGGCAGTGACTCGACCGGGAAGGACTCCATGGCCAAAACCTGGGAGACGCCGCAGATGGTGCAGGAGACGGGCTTCCGCTGGTCTCGGGTGGTCGTGTACGGACTGCTCGTCTTCTTCGGCGCCGTCTACCTCTTGCCGCTGCTGGTGATGCTGCTCACCTCCTTCAAGCCGCTCCCCGAGATTTACGCGGGCAACATGGTGGCGCTGCCGCGGCACTGGACGGTAGAGCCGTGGGTGAACGCTTGGACCAAGGCGTGCGTCGGCCTGAACTGCAACGGCATCAAGGGGTACTTCTGGAACTCCATCCAGATGACCGTGCCAGCAGTGGTCATCTCGACCGGCATGGGGCTCCTCAATGGCTACGTGCTCACCAAGTGGCGCTTTCGCGGCGCCAACGTGCTCTTCGGGCTGATCCTCTTCGGCTGCTTCATCCCGTTCCAGATCGTCCTCATCCCCATGGCCACGTTCCTCGGCCGCATGGGGATCGCCTCGTCCACGACCGGGCTGGTGTTCGTGCACGTCGTGTACGGGCTCTGCTTCACGACGCTCTACGCGCGCAATTACTACATGGCCTTTCCGGACGAGCTGGTGAAGGCGGCCATGATCGACGGAGCCCGCTTCTTCTCGATCTTCAGGCGGGTGCTGCTGCCCAACTCCGGGCCGATCATCATCGTCGCTGTCATCTGGCAGTTCACCAACATCTGGAACGATTTCCTCTTCGGCGCGTCCTTCTCCACCGGGACAAGCGCCCCCATGACGGTGGCCCTCAACAACGTGGTCATGACCTCCACCGGCGAGCGCGAGTACAACGTCCACATGGCCGCCGCCATGATTGCAGCCCTCCCGACGCTGATGGTCTACGTGTTCGGCGGCCGCTACTTCGTCCGCGGCCTGATGGCAGGCTCGGTGAAGGGCTGACCGGAGTCCCCATGGCATCGCTCGAGATCGACCGCGTCAAGAAGCGCTTCGGGGCCCACGAGATCCTGAAGGGGATCGACATTGGCGTGGACGCCGGGGAGTTCCTGGTGCTGGTGGGCCCGTCGGGCTGCGGCAAGTCCACCCTGCTCAACATGATCGCGGGCGTGGACACCATCTCGGAGGGCGAGATCCGTGTGGCAGGGGCGCGGGTGAACGAGCTCCATCCCAGCGAGCGCGACATCGCCATGGTGTTCCAGTCGTACGCGCTCTACCCGAACATGACGGTGGAGCAGAACATCGGCTTCAGCATGGAGATGCACAAGGTGCCGAAGGCCGAGCGGCTGGCCGCGGTGCGCGAGGTGGCGAAGATCCTGCAGCTCGAGGAGCTGCTCAAGCGCCGCCCCAGCCAGCTCTCCGGCGGGCAGCGGCAGCGCGTGGCGATGGGCCGCGCCCTGGTCCGTAAGCCGAAGATCTTCCTCTTCGACGAGCCGCTCTCGAACCTGGACGCGCACCTCCGGGTCGACATGCGGACCGAGATCAAGAAGCTGCACCAGCGGCTCTACGCGACCATCGTCTACGTGACACACGACCAGATTGAGGCCATGACGCTGGCCACCCGCATTGCCGTCATGCGCGCGGGCGAGCTGTTGCAGCTGGGCACGCCGGCCCAGATCTACAACCGGCCGGCAAACACCTTCGTGGCCGCGTTCATGGGCTCGCCCAGGATGAGCCTGATCCCCGCCCGGCTGGTCCCGCAGGGCGAGGGCCTCGTGCTCGAGATCCAGCGCGGCGATCGGCCCAAGGTTTCCATCCCCTTGCCGCCGCAGCCGCCGGCGGTCCAGGCCTTCGCCGGCCGCGAGGTCATCGCGGGCCTGCGGGCCGAGGCGATCAGCAACGGGTCCCGGCCCGCCGGCAACGGCAACGGTGCGCAGCGCCGGGCGGTGGTCGATGGGCAGGTCGTGGTCATCGAGCCCACCGGCCCGGACACCTTGGTC
>MNFJ01000129.1 GCA_001918155.1 Deltaproteobacteria bacterium 13_1_40CM_4_68_19 | reverse complement strand
GCCATGCCCTCAGCCAGGAGCGCGCCGCGGGCTGCGTCTTCTCGGGCGCGGCATTCACCAACCTGACGCGCGATCACCTGGACTACCACGGCTCGCTCGACGCGTACTTCGACGCGAAGGCGAAGCTGTTTCGCGAGCTGCTTCCCCGCGGGGTCCCGGCGGTGCTCAACCTCGACGACGCGCGCGTCGCGGCGCTGGCCGGTGAGCTGCCCTTCGCCCTCGGGTTCACCGTTCGTGCCGCCGCCGGCGCCGCGCTGTTTGCGGAGCGGGTGCGCAGCGATCTGCGTGGAGTCCGCTTCCGGCTGCGCACGGCGGCGCCGCTCGACGTCGCGCTGGCGGAAGTGGAGAGCCCGCTGATCGGGGCGCACAACGTGGAGAACCTGCTCGCGGCCATCGGCGTGCTGGCCGGAAGCGGCGTTCCTTTGCGCGACGTCGTGCGCGTGATTCCGGAATGCCCCGGCGCGCCCGGACGGCTCGAGCGGGTGCCGGATCGTGAAGGCCGCGTGGTCCTCGTCGATTACGCGCACACCGACGACGCGCTCGCCCGCGTCCTCGATGCCCTGCGACAGGCCGCGGCGCCGCGGATCGTCTGCGTCTTCGGCTGCGGAGGCGATCGCGACCGCGGCAAACGCCCGCTGATGGGGGAAGCGGCCGGCGGGCGCGCCGATCTGGTCGTCGCGACCAGCGACAACCCGCGCACGGAGGACCCGCTGGCGATTCTCGCCGCGATCGAGCCCGGCCTCGTGCGCAGCGGGAAGGCCAAGCTCGATCCCCGGCACGCGCGCATGGGCCTCGACGGATACTGCGTGGTGCCCGATCGCCGCGAGGCCATCGCGCTCGCGTTGCGCTGCGCGCGGCCCGGCGACGCCGTCCTTCTGGCGGGGAAGGGGCACGAGGACTACCAGATCGTCGGAAACGAGAAGCGGCCCTTCGACGATCGGCTGGAGGCGCGCCGCGCCCTCGAGGAGATCTCGCGTTGAGCGCGCGCTTCACGGCCGAGCAGGTCGCCTGGACGGCAGGAGCGCGGATCGCCGTGCCCGGAGGGCCTTTCCAGGGCGTCTTCACCGACTCGCGAGCACCGGTGAAGCGCGGGCTCTTCGTGGCGCTGCGCGGGGCGAACTTCGACGGCAGCGATTTCGTCGCCCAGGCGGTGCAGGGCGGCGCTGCGGGCGCGCTGGTGCCAGCCGACGCGATCGAGAAGGTGAGGCCGCAGGCGGCGCGGGCCGCGCTGTTGACCACCCCTGACACCGGGCGCGCGCTGGGCAATCTCGCGGCGGCCTGGCGGCGGCAGCTGACCGGGCTCGAGCTCGTCTGCATCACCGGTTCCACCGGAAAAACCAGCACGAAGGAGCTGATCGCGGAGGTGCTCGCGGCCGCGGGTCCCACGCTGAAGACCGAAGGCAACCTGAACAACGAAATCGGAGTTCCCCTGACGTTGCTGAGACTCTCGGAACAGCACCGGTATGCCGCCATCGAGTGCGGGATGAACCACCTCGGCGAGATCGCGCGGCTCGCGCAATGGGCCGATCCGGACGTCGGGCTGGTGACCAACATCACCCCCGTGCACCTCGAGGGATGCGGCTCCATCGAGGGCGTCGCGCACGCCAAGGGTGAGCTCTTCCATGCGCTGCGCGACTCCGCCACCGCGGTTGCGAACGCGGACGATGCCCGGGTGCTCGCGCAGGCCCGGTTGTCGCGGCGCAAGCTGGTGACCTTCGGCGCTGCTTTCGGCAGCGACGTCCGCTTGATCTCCGCCCACCACGGCGGCCCGGGTCTGCGCGTCGAGCTGGAGCTCGGCGGCGCGCGGCTCATGGCGGAGCTGAAGCTGATCGGGACGCACAACGGCTACAACGCCGCCGCGGCAGCGGCCGTAGGCATGGCCCTCGGCCTCGGCCCGGAGATCATCCTGCGCGGGCTCGCGAACGCCACCACGCCGGGGCGGCGGATGCGCCCGGTGAAGATGCCCAATGGCGCGCTGCTCATCGACGATTGCTACAACGCGAATCCCGCCAGCACCAAGGCGGCGCTGCTGACGCTGACCCACCTGGTGCGCGGAAAGGGACGGGCCATCGCGGTCCTCGGGGACATGCTGGAGCTCGGCCATACCGAGCTCGATCTGCACCGCGATGTCGGCAGGTTCGCCGCGGGAGCGGGGCTCTCGCTGCTGGTCTGCTTCGGGGAGCGTGCGAAAGCGCTCGGCGAGGGCGCGCAGGAAGCAGGGCTGCCGGCGGAGTCCATCGAGTCGACCGCGGACCCGGCGGAAGCCGTGCGCCTCGTGCAGGCGCGGGTCCGGCCAGAGGACGTGGTGCTGGTCAAGGGATCGCGCGGGATGAAGATGGAGCGCGTGAGCGACGCGCTCGCGGAAGAAACCGGCGCCGCCGGCGAGGGACAGAAGGCGAATCCGACGGGAGGGACGTGATGCTCTACAACCTCCTGTTCCCCTTCTCTGACCGCGTCCCGCTCTTCAACGTCCTGCGGTACCCGTCGTTCCGCATGCTGATGGCGGGGCTGGTCTCCCTGATGATCGGGCTCTTCCTCGGACCGAGCTACATCGACGCGCTGCGCAGGCTGCAGCACGGTGCGAGCAGCGTGCGCGAGGACACGCCGGAGGCGCATCAACGGAAGATCGGCACCCCTTCGATGGGAGGCGGCCTGATCCTCTGGGCGATGCTGGTGGGAACGCTGCTCTTCGCCGACCTGACGAACCGCCTGGTGTGGGCCGCGCTGATCATCACGCTCGGGTTCGGCGCCATCGGATTCGCCGACGACTGGCTCAAGTTCAGCAAGCGCAATTCCAAGGGGCTCGCCGGACGCAAGAAGCTCCTCTGGCAGACGATCGTCTTCGTCCTGGTGGTGGCGGTCTTCTTCGTCGACTGGAAGCACGGCTCCCTCTACCTGGACACCCGGCTCGCCATCCCCTTCGTGAAGGTGAAGGCGTTCAATCCCGTGCTGCCCTGGTGGATCTACCTGCCGTTCGCCTTCATCGTCATCGTCGGGACGTCGAACGCGGTGAACCTGACCGACGGTCTCGACGGTCTCGCCATCGGTCCCACCATCGTCAGCGCCCTGACTTTCATGCTGCTCGCCTATCTCGCCGGAGCGACGATCCGGGGCCTCAACATCGCCGACTACCTGCTGATCCCGCACATCCCGGGCGCGGCGGAGCTGGCCGTGTTCTGCGCCGCCATGGCGGGAGCGGGCATCAGCTTTCTCTGGTTCAATACCTATCCGGCGACCGTGTTCATGGGCGACGTGGGATCGCTCGCGCTCGGCGGCGGCCTCGGCGCGCTCGCGGTGCTGACGAAGAACGAGGTGGACAGCGCGGTCATCCACGGGGTCTTCTTCGCCGAGATCGTCTCGGTGATTCTCCAGGTATTCTGGTTCAAGCGCACCGGCCGCCGCATCTTCCGCATGGCTCCCATCCACCATCACTTCGAGCTGCAGGGCTGGGCGGAGCCGAAGATCATCGTCCGCTTCTGGATCGTCTCGATCATCCTGGCGCTGACCGCGCTCGCATCGCTCAAGCTGAGATGAAGCCCTCCGGACGACATGCCCTCGTGGTGGGCCTGGGCAAGAGCGGCGATGCCGCGGTCCGCCTGCTTCGTTCGCGGGGAGCGCAGGTGGTCGCGGCGGACGACAAGGACCTCCCGTTCGAGGGCGAGTTGCGGCGGGTGGTCCCGGAGTCGCTGCGCGGGATGGACCTGGTGGTGGTGAGCCCCGGCGTTCCGCTCTCGCTCCCGATCTTCGCGGAGGCGCGGTCGCGCCAGATCGAGTTGATCGGAGAGGTGGAGCTGGCCTCCCGCTTCATCTCCGAGCCGGTCCTGGGGATCACGGGCACCAACGGGAAGAGCACCACCACCGCGCTCTGCGGCCATCTTCTCTCCACGGCGGGCTTGCGCGTCTTCGCCGGCGGAAACCTGGGCGACGCCCTGAGCAACCGCGTGCTCGCAGGCCATCGGCTCGACGCCACCGTCTGCGAGCTGTCGAGCTACCAGCTCGAGTCGATCGTCTCCTTGCGCTGCGCGGCGGCGACGGCCCTCAACGTCACGCCGGATCACCTCGATCGGTATCCCTCGCTCGACGCCTACGCGGCGGCGAAGCAGCGCATCTTCGAGAACCAGCGCTCCGGCGATACCGCCGCGATCAACCAGGCCGATCCGCGTGTCCGGGCCATGAAGACGAACCCGGGCGTCCGCAGACAAGTCTTCGATCCGCGCGAGCCGCTGCGCATCGAGGGCACGGGCCTTCTGCTGCGCGCTCCGACGCTGCGGGGATCGCACAACCGCGAGAATGCGTTCGCCGCCTGCCTGCTCGCGCGGCATCTCGGCGTCGGGTTCGATGCGTTGCAGAAGGGTCTCGACACGTACCCGGGGTTGCCACACCGGCTGGAGCCGGTCCGCCTGCTCGACGGGGTGGAGTGGATCAACGATTCGAAGGCGACGAACGTGGACAGCGTGGAGAAGTCGCTCAGCGCGTTCGAGGCCAACGTCCACATCATCATGGGCGGCCGCGGCAAGGGCGCGCCCTATGCGCCGCTGCGGGAGCTGATGCGGGGGCGGGTGAAGACCATCCTCACCATCGGCGAGGATGCCGCGGCCATCGCGGCCGAATTGGAGGGGGTGGCGGACATCGAGGCCTGTGGCGTGCTCGCGACTGCCGTGTTCCGAGCGCGCACGCGCGCTCGGCGTGGGGACGTGGTGCTGCTCTCGCCCGCCTGCGCCTCGTACGATCAGTTCCGCAACTTCGAGGATCGGGGCGATCAGTTCAAGGCGCTCGTGCGGGGGCTTGCGTGACCGCGTCGGCCGTCGCCGGAGCGCGCGTGGCCCGCCAGCGGGCGGAACAGCTGCGGCCGGTGCTGCGCTACGACCCGGTGCTGCTCGCCGCCGTGCTGCTGCTCCTCGCCTTCGGCGTCGTCATGGTCTACAGCGCGAGCGCCGTGTACGCCGGGGCGCGCCTCGGCGATCCGCTCTGGTTCCTCAAGCGGCAGGCCGTGGCCGCGCTGGTCGGGCTCGCCGCGCTGCTGGGCGCGATGAAGCTCGGGTACCGCCGCCTGGAGGCGCTGGTCGTTCCCCTGGTGTTCGTCTCGCTCGCGCTGCTCCTCTGCGTGCACCTGCCCGGGCTGGGTCACAGCGCGGGCGGCGCGACCCGATGGCTGCGGCTCGGTCCGATGACGTTCCAGCCCAGCGAGCTGACGAAGATCGCGCTCGTGCTCTGGCTCGCGCGCTCGCTGGCGAGGAAGCAGGACCGCATCCGCTTCTTCTCGGCCGGGTTCTTGCCCCACCTCGTGATGCTAGGGGTCTTCGGCACGCTCTTGATGCTCGAGCCGGACTTCGGAACCACCGCCGTCCTCGGCACCGTCACTTTCGCGCTGCTCTTCGCCGCCGGCGCCCGGATCGCCCATCTGTTCGCGGTGGCCGGCGCAGCCGCGCCCATACTGGCGGCGCTGATCTGGAAGTCTCCGTATCGCGTCCAGCGCATCCTCACCTTCCTCGATCCCTGGAAGGACCCGAGGGGCCACGGCTACCAGACCGTGGAGTCGCTCCTCGCGTTCGGGGCGGGCGGGTCGTTCGGGGTCGGACTGGGAGAAAGCCACCAGAAACTGTTCTTCCTTCCCGCCGCGCACACCGACTTCATCCTCAGCATCGTCGGCGAGGAGTTGGGGTTCGCGGGCGTCGCGGCGGTGCTGCTGCTCTTTGCGGCGGTCGTCTGGCGCGGGATCCGCGCCGCCTACGCCGCGGCGGACGCCTTCGGGTGCTGGGCGGCGCTCGGGTTGACCCTGCTGCTCGGGGTGGAAACGCTGGTGAACGCGGGGATGGCCCTCGCGCTGCTTCCGACCAAAGGCATGGCGCTGCCGTTTCTGTCCTACGGGATGTCGTCGGTGATCGCCTCCTGCCTCGCGGCCGGCATCCTGCTCTCCGTCAGCGGCGGCCCGGGCGGCTTCCTGCGCCGGGCCGCGGGAGCGCAGCGATGAGGCTCCTGGTCGCGGGCGGAGGCACCGGTGGCCATCTCTTCCCCGGCCTGGCGCTGGGCGAAGAGGTGAAGACCCGCCACCCGCGCAACGACGTGCTTTTCGTCGGATCGGCGCGTGGCATCGAAGCGCGCGAGGTCCCGAAGGCGGGATATCCGCTGGAGATCATCGACGTCGGTCCGCTCAAGCGGATCGGCCTGATCGGATTCCTCGTGGGCCTCTTTCGCCTCCCGCGCGCCTTCTGGCAATCGATGAAGGTCCTGCGGAGGTTCGATCCGGACGTCGTGATCGGCGTCGGCGGCTACTCGAGCGGGCCGGTGCTCCTCGTCGCCTGGCTGATGCGCAAGCCCACCGCGATCCAGGAGCAGAACGCCCTTCCCGGATTCACCAACCGGACGCTGGGGCATTTCGTGGACGCCGTGTTCATCGCCTTTCCGCAGGCCGAGCGCGCGTTTCCCGCCCGCAAGACCCACCTGCTCGGCAACCCGATCCGCCGCGCGTTCCTCGACAACTACCTGCACACCAAGCCGGCGACGGACCGGCTGAGCATCCTGGTGACGGGCGGATCTCAAGGAGCGCACGCCCTGAACCTCCGCGTGGCGGAGGCGCTGGAGATCCTCGGCCCGCAGATCGGCTCCCGCGTCCAGGTCCTGCACCAGACCGGAATCAAGGACCAGAAGGAGATCGCGGCGCGGTACGAGAAACTCCAGTCGACGGGCCTCGCCGCCCAGGCCATCGCGTTCATCGACGACATGGCGCTCGCGTACGCGGGCGCGGATCTCCTGGTCTGCCGGGCCGGGGCCACCACCATCGCGGAGCTGACCGTTTGCAAGAAGCCGGCGATCCTGGTGCCTTTCCCGTTTGCCGCCGACGACCACCAGACCGTCAACGCGCAGAGCCTGGTCGAGGCGGGGGCCGCGCTGCTGATGCCGGAAAAGGACCTGACGGCGCAGAAACTTGCAGACGCCGTCCGGGGGTTGGAAGGCGACCGCTCCAGGCTGCAGCGCATGGCCCGGGCGAGCGGAGTGCTGGGCCGCCCGGAGGCGGCCCGGGAGATCGCGGACGTCTGCGTTTCACTTTGCAGGGACCGTCTGGTCCGGGAGGGGCGGCACCTGCCGCCGGCACCGAGGTAGCCCCGGCCGCCGCAGGCGGCTTAGGGGCTATGTCTGAGCGCGGTCCTGTTTTGGGAGGTCGGCGATGTCTGGTTCCAGGCGATCCACCCAAGCTCAGCTATTGATTATCGTAGATCGAATCGAGTACATTCGCCGTACGTGAGGAGAGGGGCGCCAGCGTGTTTCGCAACAAGAAGGTCAAGGTCCACTTCGTGGGGATCGGAGGGATCGGCATGAGCGGAATCGCCGAGCTCCTCCTGAACCTCGGCTACCGGGTGAGCGGATCCGACCTGAAGGAGAGCGACATCACCAGGCGCCTGGCCTCGCTCGGGGGGAGCGTCGTCGTCGGCCACAGCGCCGAGAACGTGGCGGCGGACGTGGACGTGGTCGTCACCTCCAGCGCGGTCCGCAAGCACAACCCGGAAGTGGTGGCGGCGAAGGACCGCGGCATCCCGGTGATCCCGCGCGCCGAGATGCTCGCCGAGCTGATGCGCCTCAAGGAAGGCGTCGCCATCGCCGGATCGCACGGCAAGACCACCACCACCTCGCTGATCGCGACCGTGCTGGCGCACGCCAATCTCGACCCGACGGCAGTGGTGGGCGGCAAGCTCAACGCGCTCGGTTCGAATGCCAAGCTCGGCAAGGGCCAGCTGATGGTGGTGGAGGCGGACGAGAGCGACGGATCCTTCCTGCGGCTGTCGCCGGCCATCGCGGTGATCACCAACGTCGATCCGGAGCACCTCGACTACTACGGGACGGTCGAAGCGCTGCAGCAAGCCTTCGTCGACTTCGCCGACCGGGTGCCGTTCTACGGGCTCGCGGTCCTCTGCGTCGACCATCCGGTGGTGCAGCACCTCATCCCGCGCATCGGAAAGCGGCACACCACCTACGGCCTCTCGCCCCAGGCCGAGTGGCGGGCGGACGACATCCGGCATGCGCCGTTCCAATCGCGGTTCACGGTCTCGCACAAGGGCAAGCAGCAGGGCGAGGTGACGCTGCGGATGGTGGGCGCGCACAACGTCCTCAACGCGCTCGCCTGCTGCGCGGTGGCGCACGAGCTGGGAATTCCCTTCAAGGTGACGGCGGAGGCGCTGGGCGAGTTCGCGGGAGTCCAGAGGCGGTTCACCGTGCGCGGCGAGGTCAACGGCATCACCGTGGTGGACGACTACGGGCACCATCCCGCGGAGATCCGGGCGACGCTCGCCGGCGCCCGCGCCAGCTTCCCCCAGCGCCGGATCGTCTGCGCCTTCCAGCCGCACCGATACACCCGCACCCGCGATCTGATGGGCGAGTTCGCGACAGCCTTCAACGACGCCGATTCGCTGCTTCTCACCGAGGTCTACGCGGCCAGCGAGGATCCGATCCCCGGCGTCACCGGGGCGAGGCTGCACGAGGCCGTGAAGGCGTGCGGCCACCGGGACGCCTCCTTTGCCGAACGCGCCGAGCTGGCGCGCAGGCTTCGCGAGAAGGTGCGCCCGGGCGACCTGGTGATCACCCTCGGCGCGGGCGACATCACCCACGTCGGCGAAGAGCTCCTGGGGTTGCTCGGGTGACCGGCCTGATCGCCGAATTGCGCCGCGCCGCGCGCGGCGAGGTGATCGAGCACGCGCCGCTGGCGTCGCGCACCAGCGTGCGCGTCGGCGGACCGGCGAAGGTGCTGGTGAAGCCGAACGACCCGCGCGCCCTGGTCGAGATCCTCGGCCTCCTCCGCGGCGCCGCGGTTCCCTGGTTCTCGCTGGGCGGGGGAGCGAACACCATCGTCGGCGACCTGGGCGTGAACGGGGCAGTCATCCGTCTCGGGCAGGACTTCGCGGCGGAGGAAGTCGAGGAAGGCGGCGACCATGTCGTGCTCACGCTGGGCGCCGGCGCTCCCATCGCCCGCTTCCTCTCGCTCGCCAAGGAGCAGCGCGGCGTCGGCGTCGCCTGGGTGGCGGGGATCCCGGGCACCGTCGGCGGGCTCGTGGCGATGAATGCCGGCACTCCGGCCGGGTGCATGGCGGATCACCTGCTCGCCGCGGAAGTCGCCTCTCCCGATGGGCTGCGCTGGGTCGACGCCGCGGATCTGCATCTCGCTTACCGCCACTGCGAGCTTCCGCCCGGCTCCGTTCTCACGCGCGCGCGCTGCAGGGTCCGGCGCGGTTCGGAAGGTGATCTGATCGAGCAGCAGCGGGTGGCCAAGGCGGACGTCGATCGGCGCCGCGCCACGCAGCCGCTCAACCTGCCGAACTCAGGGTCGGTGTTCGTCAACCCGCGGGGCGACTTCGCCGGGCGCCTGATCGAGCAGGCCGGGCTGAAGGGAACCACCCGGGGTGGTGCGCAGATCAGCAATCGCCACGCGAACTTCATCGTCAACCTGGGAACGGCCAAGGCGGCGGACGTGGTCGAGCTGCTGGCGCTGGCGCGCCGGACGGTGCTCGACCGGACCGGGATCGAGCTGAAGCCCGAGGTGCGGCTCGTCGGCGATTTCGACCCTCCGCTCCCGCCCGAGCTGCAGGCGCATCACCTGCAGCCCGTGCTGCCGGGCCTCGATGTTGCGGCGGTCGAGATGCCGGATCGGACGAAGTCCTGCCTTCGGGTGCAACCATGACCTTCAAGGCATTGCAGATGGCGCAGGTGCGCAAGGTGGAGGCGGAGCGAGATCGCGCCGCCTGGAGATCGATGCTGGGTGCGGCGCTGCGCACCCTGGCCGCCGCGGCGCTCAGCGTCGCCCTCAGCCTGGGCGCATGGCAGGCGTGGCGCTGGGCGGCGGCATCCGACATGTTCGCGGTGCGGGAGATCCGATTCACCGGGCTCGTGCGGGCGCGGGAGGCGGAGCTCTTGAGACGCAGCGGATTGAAGATCGGCGAGAACCTGTTCCGGGCCGACCTTGCGCGCGCGTCGCGGGCGATGCTGGCGGATCCGTGGGTGTCGTCCGCGCGCCTCGAGCGACGGCTGCCTGGCGAGGTGCGGGTTCGCATCGCCGAGCATCGGCCCGCCGCGCTGGTGCAGCTCGGGGGCCTCTACGTTCTCGACGACGAAGGCCGCCTCTTCAAGCGCGCCGCCGCCGAGGACGGGCTCGATCTCCCCATCCTCACCGGGCTCTCGCGCGAAGCGTGGGTGGAGCGCAAGCCCGAGTTGCAGCTGCGTCTGTTCTCCGCGCTGCACCTGCTCGATACCTGGCAGGCGTCAGGCTTCCCCATCGCGGCCATCTCCGAGGTGCGCCTCGACGAGGGCGGCGGCTTCACCCTCTTCGCGCACGATGCGATCGGGGTGCAGGAAGTGCGCCTCGGCTCGAGCGACATCGCGCTCAAGCTGCAGCGGCTGGCCCAGGTGCGCGGAGTGCTCGCCCGCCGCGGCGAGCGCGCGGCGCGGATCGATCTCGACAACCCGGCGCGCCCCGATCAGGCCGCCGCCACCCTGGCCGACAAGAGGTAGCCGACCATGGCGCAGAAGAAAGGCGAAATCGTCGTCGGGCTGGACATCGGGACCACGAAGATCTGCTGCATCGTCGGCGAGGTCTCCCCGGACGGCATCGACGTGATCGGCATCGGCACGCACCCGTCGCGCGGGCTGCGCAAGGGAGTCGTGATCAACATCGAGGCCACGGTCTCTTCCATCCACAAGGCGGTGGAGGAGGCGGAGCTGATGGCGGGCGCCGAGATCAGCGCGGTGTACGCCGGGATCGCCGGCGGGCACATCCGCGGCTTCAACTCGCAGGGCGTGGTGGCGGTCAAGGACAAGGAAGTGAAGCAGGGCGATCTGGAGCGCGTGCTCGACGCCGCCCGCGCCATCAACATCCCCCAGGACCGCGAGATCCTCCACGTCCTGCCGCAGGAATACATCATCGACGAGCAGGACGGGATCCGCGAGCCGCTGGGCATGAGCGGCGTGCGTCTCGAGGCCAAGGTGCACATCGTCACCGCCGCCGTCTCCAGCGCGCAGAACATCGTCAAGTGCTGCGGGCGGACCGGGCTGGCGGTGGCGGACATCGTGCTGGAGCCGCTCGCGTCGGCGGAGGCCGTGCTGGCGGACGAGGAGAAGGAGCTGGGCGTCGCGCTGGTCGACATCGGCGGCGGCACCACGGACCTGGCCATCTTCTCGGGGGGCGCCATCCAGCACACGAGCGTGATCCCGCTCGGCGGCAACCATTTGACCAACGACATCGCGGTCGGCCTGCGCACCCCGATGGTGGAAGCGGAGAAGATCAAGGTGAAGTTCGGCAGCGCGCAGAGCGCGAGCCTGGACAAGGACGACACCATCGAAGTCCCGAGCGTCGGCGGCCGCGCGCCCCGGGTGCTCAACCGGCGCGTCCTCTGCGAGATCATCGAGCCGCGGGTGGAGGAGCTGTTCCAGCTCGTGCACCGCGAGATTGAGAAGGCCGGTCAGGCGGACCTGCTGGCGAGCGGCGCCGTGCTCACCGGCGGCTGCACCAACCTGCACGGGATGCCCGAACTGGCGGAGGAGGTGCTCGGCCTTCCGGTGCGGCGCGGCCTTCCCCGCGGGATCGGGGGGCTCACCGACGTGGTGAAGAGCCCGCAGCATGCCACCGCGGTGGGCCTGCTGCTCTACGGCGCGAAGCAGGGCAAGGAGAACCGCGCGTACCTGGGCGCCGGCGATGGCGCCTCGATTCGGGAGAGGTTCCTCAGCTGGGTCAAGGAGCTGTTCTGATGGCCGGAGGGGTCATGAACGAGATGACGGACGAGCTCGGCGCGAAGATCAAGGTGGTCGGCGTCGGCGGCGGCGGCGGAAATGCGCTCAACACGATGATCCTCGCCGGCCTCACCGGCGTAGATTTCATCGGCGCGAACACCGACTGTCAGGCCCTGCAGCACAACCGCGCCTCGACCAAGATCCAGCTCGGCGCCATGGTGACCAAGGGGCTCGGCGCGGGCGCCAATCCGGAGATCGGGCGGCAGGCCGCGCTCGAGGACCGCGAGAAGCTCGCCGCGGCCCTGGAGGGGGCGGACATGGTCTTCGTGACCGCGGGCATGGGCGGCGGCACCGGCACGGGCGGCGCGCCGGTCATCGCGGACATCGCGCGCAGCATCGGCGCGCTGACCGTCGGGGTGGTGACCAAGCCGTTCATGTTCGAGGGCAAGCGGCGGCTGAAGCAGGCGGACCATGGGATCGCCGAGCTGAAGAACGCCGTCGACACCCTGATCACCATCCCCAACCAGCGCCTGCTCGCCGTTGCCGACGAGCGCACCACCCTGCTCGACACGTTCAAGAAGGCGGACGAGGTGCTGCTCAACGCGGTGCAAGGCATCTCCGATCTGATCACCATCCCGGGACTGATCAACGTCGACTTCGCCGACGTGCGCACGATCATGAGCAACATGGGCGTCGCGCTGATGGGGACCGGGACGGCGAGCGGCGAGACCCGGGCGGTGGTCGCCGCGCGCGCGGCGGTGGAGAGCCCGCTTCTCGAAGACGTGCAGATCGACGGCGCCACCGGCATCCTCATCAACATCACCGGCGGCGCGAACATGACCCTGGTCGAGGTGAACCAGGCCTGCTCCCTGATCCAGGAGGCGGCGCACGAGGATGCCAACATCATCTTCGGAAGCGTGATCGACGACGCGATGGAAGACCGGCTGAAGATCACCGTCATCGCCACCGGCTTCACGTCGCGAGACGCCCGCCGCATCGAGCGGATGGACGCGACGCGGGCGGTGCGCGGGTCGCAGGGAACGCTGGCCATGCCGCACGCGACCGAGCCGGCCGGACCCCGTCACGCGGCGCCGCAGCGGACTCCGGAGATGCACCGGGCCGCGACCCCGGCACCGGGACCGGCGCGCGTCACGCCGGCGCCTCCGCCGCCGCGCGAGAAGCCGGTCCGGCACATCTCCTGGGACGAGCTTCGGCAGATGACCGGCGCGACGGAGGACGAGCTGGACATCCCGACGTTCCTGCGGAATGGCGAATAACCGCAGGAGGCGGAGGCGGCTCAGGCTGATCCGGCGGAAGTAGGTCAGGGCGGCTACTTGCCGCCCTCCTCGCGCTTCGGCCGGAACCGCTCCATCCAGCGGGCCGTCCGCGCCCGGATGCGGTGAGCCGCCGAGCGCGCCCAGGCGTGGCGGCGCCCGAGGATTCCCAGGCCGGCGACCACCAGCGGGATGCCCGGACCGGGCAACACCAGGAGAGCAGCTCCCACGCCGAGCAGCAGCCACCCGCCGGCGAGGACGAGCGTGTCGCGCGCCTTCGGATCCGCACGGGCCACGGACACCACTATGGACGCGGCCAGGAAGGCGGCGACCACGGCCAGCGAAATCACGGGTGGAATCTTGATCACGCCGGCCAGCGTCATCTTCGCCCCGACGAAGATGAGCACTCCGGCGAGACCCACCTTCAGGTAGCGGAACTTCTGCACGGCGTCAGCGAGGAGGAAGAAGAGCGACCGCAGTCCTAGCAGCGCCAGGGCGTTGGAGGTGAAAGCGATGAAGGTGTCATCGGTCACCGCCAGCACCGCGGGGACCGAGTCGACGGCGAACACGGCGTCGGCCAGCTCGATCACGACGAGCGCGGTGAGGAGTGGCGTCGCCAGCAGCCGCCCGTTCTCGCGGGTCAGGAAGCGCCCCTCATCGAAGCGGTCGGTGGAAGGGAGCAGCCGGCGGACCAGTTGCATCGCCCTGCCCGGCGAGCCATGATCCTGCCGCACCACCAGGAGCTTGATCCCGCTCAGCGTCAGGATCCCGCCGAAGACGTAGATGAACCAGTGGAAGCGCTGCAGCGCCGCCGAGCCACCGATGATCATCGCCATTCGCATGGCGAGCGCCGAAAGCACTCCCCAGAAGAGCACCCGGTGCTGCAAGGCCGGCGGGATGCGCAGCGCACCGAAGATGGCGATGAAGATGAAGACGTTGTCGACCGAGAGCGACTTCTCCACCAGGTAGCCGGTGAGGAACTCGGTCCCCGCTCGCGAACCCGAACGCCACCAGACGAACGCGTTGAATGCCAGCGCGACGCCGATCCACACGGCGCTCCAGCCGATCGCCTCGCGGAAGCGCACCTCGTGCGGCCGGCGATGGAACACGCCGAGATCGACGACCAGGAGCAGGGCGACGAAACCCAGGAACGCCGTCCAGTAGAGCGGACTACCCACGCAGCCACCTGCCTCTCGCGAGCCCTGCGCAGCGCGCGAGGATCAGGTAAGGCTTGCGCTACATATCGGCAAATAGATAATTCAGAACGTACGCATAGGTGTTCCCTATGGACGGGCATCTCAACTACCACCACCTCCTCTACTTCTGGACGGTCCTCAAGGAAGGCGGGGTCTCCGCGGCGAGCAAGAAGCTCCGCGTCGCCCAGCCCACCGTGAGCGGGCAGCTGCGCGCGCTCGAGCAATCGCTCGGAGGCAAGCTCCTCGAGCGGCACGGACGGCGGCTGGTCCCGACCGAGCTGGGCGCGCTGGTGTCCCGGTACGCCGGGGAGATCTTCTCCATCGGTTCCGAGCTCTCGGACGCGCTTCAGGGCCGCCCGACCGCGCGGCCACAGCGGCTCTCGGTCGGCGTTGCGGACAACATGCCCAAGCTCGTGGCCTGGCGCATCCTGGAGCCGG